>JASHXX010000055.1 GCA_030043335.1 Xanthobacteraceae bacterium | reverse complement strand
GTTGGTGCCGCTGTGCGAGCAGTTGTGGGGCGACGGCTGGTTCGAGACCGGCTGCCTGTCGGCGCATTACCGCAACGCCGTCTTTGCCAGCGAAGAGGTCCAGGCGATCGTCGCTATGCCGACAGCAGGGCAGAACTATACCGATGTCCGCATGGTCAAGCGCGATGGCACCGAGGTGCTGCGCGGCACCGCATCGGTCGGGCGCGAGACGCCGCCAACCGCACTCGAGAAACGCCTGCGCGAGGAGCTCAAGCCCTTGACCGATCCGGTGATCCTGCGCGACGTCAAGGTCGGTATGAAGACGAAACGGCAGACTGTGCGCATGGATTTCGATCAGAACATGGGCGAGCTCTATCCGTTCTCGCTGCGCGAGAAGCTCAAAGTCATCACCGAGCCCTCCTGGCTCTACGAGCCGGAGCGCGCGGCCACAAGCAAATGGCGGCGCGCCATCATTCCATTCGAGATGCTGAGCGTCCTCTTTCAGTATCGCTCCAAGGACGACGGCTTCCCGAGCAGAGGGCCGGCGGTCGGATTGTTCGCCGACCAGGAGATCAGGCTGCTCGATGGGCCGCTGTTCGTCGGCGAGAGCTATGAGCTCGAACGCGAGGTGGTCGCGCTCAGCGGCAGCCGCAGGACCGAGAGCCTGTGGGCGCGCACCAGCGTTTTTGTGGCGCAAACCGACCGCTTGGTGGCGACGATGCTGCTCAATCTGGCGACGATGAAGGAATCCTTTGCTGGCTATGCGCGCGAGCACGCGCGGCTCTACGGGTGATCTTCGTTCGGCGTGCAGGCATGAGCGAGCCTTATCAAACCATTCGTCTGGAGAATTCCGGAGCGGTTGCGCTCCTGACTTTGGCGCGGCCGGAGCGAGCAAATGCCATCGATAGGCAAATGCTGGACGAGCTGCAGCACGCGCTCGATGCGGTCGAGCGCGACCAGGAAATCCGCGCGCTGGTAGTCAAGGGCGCCGGCGGCAACTTCTCCTCCGGCTTCGATCTCAAGGAGCAGATGGAGACCCGGCCGAGCGGATTCGACACCTGGCAGCAGATCCTCGACCGCGATTTCTCAGCGGTTACGCGGTTCTGGCACCTGAAAAAGCCGACCATCGCTGCAGTGCAGGGCTATTGCCTCGCCGGCGGCTGCGAGCTCGCACTCTGCTGCGACATCACCATCGCCGCCGAGGACGCGATCTTCGGCGAGCCGGAGCTGAAATTTGGCGCCGGCATCGTGGTCATGATCCTGCCCTGGCTGGTCGGACCCAAACGCGCCAAGGAGATCATTCTCACCGGCGCCGACCGCATCACCGCGCCGGAGGCGGCGCGGATCGGGATTGTCAACCGCGTGGTGCCGTCCGATGAGGTCGAGACCGCGGCGCTCGCGCTTGCCCGGCACATCGCGGTGATCGATCCGGCGCTGGTGCAGGCGACCAAGCGCGCGATCAACCACAGCTTCGAGGTGATGGGCCTCATCGAGGCGCTCGACGCCGCGCTCGACATCGATCTTGCGATCGAAGGCAACGGCAGCGACGACAAGCGCGCCTTCATGGAGATCGCGCGCAAGGAAGGGCTGCGCCGAGCCATCGCCTGGCGCGACGCCCGTTTCGGCGGCAGCGCCGATGGCTAACCTCGGCCGGCTTTTGCTGCAGGGATTCACACGATCAGCCGACCGCGCCGCGCTCAACGATTCGAACGGGACGGTGACTTACCGCGGGCTCGCCGACATGGCGGCCGCGGTTGAACGAGCGCTGCGCCAGGCCGGCCTCAATCAGGACGAGCCGGTGCTGCTGCCGGTCGCCAACGAGGCGCGCGACGCGGCGGCGCTGATCGGAGTGTGGCTTGCCGGCGGCGTCGCCGTGCCGGTCGCGCGCCATGCGCCGGCGAGCGCGATCGATGGCGTGCGCGTCGCAACCGGGGCAAGGCTTTGCGTCACCAACGCCGCCGACGAGCTGGTCGGCAAGATCGCCGATAAGGCGCCGCCGTATCGCCCGCTGCTCGGCGGTGCGGCCCTCGTGGTTTTCACCTCGGGTTCCACCGGACGGCCGAAGGGCGTGGTCCTCAGCCACCGCGCCTTTATTGGCAAGCTCGAAGCCATCGACAGAGTGCTCGGCTTCACGTCGCGCACGCGGACGCTGCTGGTGCTGCAAATCACCTTTGTGTTCGGCATGTGGGTGCTGCTGCTGACCTTGCTCAAAGGCGGAACGGCATGGATGCGTGCGGGCTTCGAACCGCTTGGCGCGCTCGCCGCGCTCAAGGATCAGCGCGTCTCCGACGTGGCGGTAGTGCCGACCATGTTGCGCAAATTCCTGGCGCTCGACGAAAAGCTGTCCGCGCCGTTGATCGCCTCCGCGGCGCTTGAGCGCATCCTGACCGGCGGCGAACCGTTCGACCGCGCGCTCAGCGCGCGGCTCAGAGATTTCATGCCTGATGTAGGCGTCGTCGACATTTACGGCTTGACCGAGACGTGCAGTTCGGACTTTTTCGTCACGGCGGACGAGCGCGAGGCATTCGCGGGGACAATCGGCCGGCCCGGCCTGGGCGTGCAATTCCGCATCGCCGACGATCAGGGCCGCGAATTGCCGGCCGGTACCGCCGGTGAGCTTCATATTCGTACGCCTTTCGTCATGAACGGCTACCTCGACGACCCGGAGCTGACACGTGGGGCCTTTGCCGACGGTTACTTCCGAACCGGCGACCTCGCCCGCGCGCGCGCAGATGGCTGCGTCGAACTCGCCGGGCGCATCAAGGATCAGATCAACCGCGGCGGCGCCAAGGTCTCGCCGCTCGAGCTCGATCATCTGCTCGCTCAACATCCTGCGGTCGCCGCGGCGCTCACCGCCGGCGTGCCCGATCCGATCGTGGGCGAACGCATCCACGCGCTGGTGGTGCCGCGCGCGAACGCCGGCGTCGACGAAAAAGAGTTACGCGAATGGGTCGCCGCCCGCATCGAAAAATTCAAGTGGCCTGACGTCTATCATATCGGCCATCAGCTGCCGATCGGCCGCACCGGAAAGGTGGATCGCAACGCACTGCGCGACCAGGCGCTGAGCGCCGGCGTAAGGTTTCAAGCTTAGAGGACTACACGGGTTGCGCATAATCCAAATGAAATGCGGTTCCAGCAGCAACTTAAACGCTTCAAACCCCAATGTCGCCGCTTAGCACTGCGCGCAATCACTTTGCACGAAAAAGCGAGCCCCGATGTCGCGACAATTTCGAGGCCCGCTTCCGGGAGGTATCCAACTATCAAATTGTTTTAATTGCCCGACCCCTCACGGATTGTAGATGCCTGAATGGGGCATGAAAAAGGCTCAGCTTTGGAAATACTGGGGCGCAAAATGAGAGAATTCACGCCATATTTCATTTCCCCTGCATTTGACCAAGATCGCATTTTGACGGCCGTTTTTGCCGGGACCGGCGCAAATTCCATCGATGGAGCAGCGCAAGCAAGTCACGAGCACAGGCGCTCGCATTGGAAATTTGATCTATGGGGTAGTGCGTAGCCGCACTGCTGTGGGCGGTATTTCTTCTTATGACGGCCGCCAAGCTGCCTCATCCAGATTGGTCTTTATCGACACCAATTGCGATCGTAGGCGCGGTTGTGATTTGGAGCTTTGGCGTCGCCGCCCGCTATCTTTTAGGCAGGCACCATAAGCCATAAATGTTGAGAACCCCGAGCCAATCGACCCGGGGTTCCTGAGCTGAGGGTAGCTCATGTTAGGCAAGCGAACCGCGCGGGTGTCAGATGGGGGACCGCAAACGGAAAGCTCAACACCGAACGGCAGGGTGCCTTGTCGGGGGCGGGGGTGCCGTACGGCTTGCCTAACGGCTGAAGCGTAGAACGGGTCCTCCGTCACGCTCCACTGTCCCTTCGTGCGGGGCACCTATACGTCGGTATGGGTAGGACGCTCACATTGCTTTTGGGCGTTGCCACATCGCCCAGCTGAGAGCCATCTCGCAAAAATAGACGTTGCGAGAAGCGCGCCGAGATTAGCAAAGTTTAATTCCGCGGCCATGTCTCCGAAAGATTAGCATCTTTATTCGAGCGCGCTCATCGCCACATGACCGGCGAAATTGCCAGCCCGCGCGTTAGTCGCGCTAAGCCGGGTTTCCATGATGAACGAAGAACGCGCTACCAGCGCCGCGCCTACGCGGCCGAAGTGCCCAAGCTGCGCTCGACAGATGCGACTGATCCGCAGAACGCAGCGTTTCGCGGGATTGCCCGACCTGTGCACGTTTGAATGTGAAGCATGCGGCGTGTTCCATATCGAAGAATGCGAGCCTCCCCTCCCCTCCGATGTACCTCCTCATCCATTCAAGGCTGCGTGGGGAGCGCATCAGAGGTGACGATCCCTAACCGGTTTCTGATTGACCTGGAAATTCCGCTTCGGGAGATGGTCGAGTTGGCCCAGACAAACTGGACAGCCGCACTTTTATGTGCCGCGGACAATCCTCGACGTAGAGATTTGATAAATCTCACTGATCAGCTTCTCGAAGAAGCGACGAAAATGGAGGTGTGTTGGACCATCGCCGGCCTCAGCGCGCGCCGTGACGCTTGAGATCAGCGCAAGGCCATCGCTGGGTCATGATTTGTGACCGGGTCGCTGTTGCGTGGCCTGTGCCGCACATCACTGACTACCGGGCGGCGCTGGCTATCCTATTCTCGGGTCCGTCGGGCCATGAGAAGAATGAAGCACGCCATGACCAAGATGATCTTTGTCTTCGCGGCGGTGGGCTTCGCGTTGGCGGTCAGTGCCGCCGCCTTTGGGTTGAACCCGCGTCCGCAGTCGTCTGTTGTAGACCACTCCCGAACGCTGGTTGTCTGGTCCAAAGGGCGGCCGCACGCTCAGCCGTGCTCTACCCTCTGGTGGTAGACGCCCAAGCCCTGCGCCCTGGTGGGCGAAATGAGATGAGGGACAACGCAATGGCGTTGAGGACGAACACTGCGCCTATAATGCCGCCGATAGTCCACCCCAAAAGCCGTAACGTTGCAGCTTCGTCCATTGGAGGCAGCCTAAAGGTCAACGGTTTGCAGCAGTCTCAACACCGCTGCCTGCGCCTTATTGTGGGCACTTCCGCTTAACAGGAAGTGTAGGACCAGCCTTCCGCCCAGTCCCATTGTGCATGAGACAAATCGCATCGTCCGTAGGAGCAGACGGATCGCCTAACCAGTGCGGACGCAAACGAGGAACGCTAGCTCCGCGACAACCTGAGCCATGCCGTCAAAATAGTCTTTTGAAAACTATTGCTATGATGAGCCTTAGAGGCAATGAGCGCTCCGAAGTGGCGAAGCCGCGGAAATTGCCGAGATAGGCGTCGCCGCAGGCCTGGACGATCGCCGGTCGCCGGCGTGGTGGCAAGGTCGGCGGCCATCTCGACCGCCGCTCCCCGATAGAACCTTGAACATTGACCCGATCTTGCGACCGTGGTGCAGCGGCATGAAGGGAGGAATGCCGCCTTGTTGGCTTCCTCCATCAACTGAACGGGTTCTGACCGGTCGTGCGCGGGCTTCGATTCGGCTTGGGAGCTCGGCCCGCACTTCTTACGCAGCCTCTCCGCCATCGCGTAGCGTTCGGCGCGCGCCGGGCGCGGCGCAACCCTCTGAAGCCTTGTCACGGCTCTTGCAGATCCGATCGAATTCGACGGATTCGAGTTGCACGGCAAAACGCGTTCGGCGGGCGAGTCTTCGAAAACGCCGGCCGCGCGTTTTCCACCGCTCATGCGCATATGTCAGCATTGCTGACTTGACCACGGACCGGGCCCGGATACCGTCCATCCCGACGGGTGTCGGGACGCGATGGAGGCGTCCCATGGATAGTCTGGAGCGGGCACCACGCGTTGGCGGCGCGAGCGCAAAGCCGCTTCATCTTTGTCCGAATTGCGCTGCCTACGTCGTTGCCGCCATATGGTCGGAGCGCGTGAGCGACCGCTGCGTCCGCAACATCTGGTGCTGCGAGGCCTGCGGCTTCGAGTTCGAGACCTCCGCCTACATTCCGGTGAAACCGATATCGAACTGAAGCGGTCGCGGCTCACTGCGCCGCTCGGCTGCTGGACATCAATTTTGCGCCCGGGCGGGAACGGGCGTCTGCGCCCGAGTGCGCGCGGCGTGGGCGTAGCCTGGGAAAACAGTCCCGGCGCGGACCCCCTTGACATGATTGACCGACATCAATGCGATAAAGTTCCCCGGACCCAGCGGCTATACTAACAAGTATTGCGCGGGATCGATCAGGCGTCCCGCATTCGCTAACCAATGGTGACCAAGATGCGCTGTTTGACGACCATCGCCGCCCTTGCCGCCGTCATGATCCCGGCGCTGGGCGCCCGAGCGGACGAGCCGCCCACGCTCAACGTCGAGCAGCTCTGCCGCGGCATAGCCAGCCAATCGCAGGACCCTCTGGCGGGCGGCGAGCCATCGGTCGGGTTTGAGCGGTGCATGGAGAGTGAACGACAAGACCGCGTGCAGCTGCAAAAGGTGTGGTCGAGCTTTGCTCCGGAAGACCGGAAACATTGCGTAGCCGAGACCAAGATGGGAGGAGAATCGAGCTACACCGAACTTATCACGTGTCTGGAGATGGCGCGGGACGTCAAAACGATGAAAATCCAGGTTCCGCCTGACGGAGCCAAGGAGCAGAAAAAGCGGTGAACACCTGGCTTGGCACGCGCCAGTGCCCATGATGCGCCAGAGCGAAACCATGTCCTGAAGGCGACATGCGATGTCGGTGCCGAGCGATCACGAGCCGTCCGGCGGTGGATCATTCGATGATCTCAAAGGCCTCAACGTTCTCTTAGTCGAGGACTCGCGGGATGTGGGCGAAGCGGTGCGCAAGCTCCTGGAGTCCTGGGGGGCGAACGTCGCCGGGCCGGCGGCGACCAGCGCCGAAGCGATGAGCCTGATCGGCCAGCGCCTGCCCGACGTCGCTCTCGTCGACTTTCATCTGCGCGGCGGCGAACACTCCTTCGGCCTGATTGCGCGGCTGCGCGAGCAAGGTGTGCCGGTGGTGATGCTGTCCGGCTCATTTGAATTTTTTCCGCTGCCGTCGATCGAGGGCACGGTCATGCTGGAGAAGCCGTTCAGCGACGCGGCGCTACTGTCGCAACTCAACCGGCTGATCGCGAAAAAGGCGGCGCGATAAGGCCGGCACCGCCGCGCGCCCCGCCGCCCTGATTTCACAACGCAAATGCTCAGATTGGAGTCAACGTCTGGTATCCTTGCGAGCTTAGGCTGGAGAGTTGCCGATCATGCCAAAGGCCGCGGAGTATTCGGCAACTGAATCGCTGCGCAACGGCCGCCGCGTGGAAATCCGCGCGCTGCGGCCGCAAGATCGCGACGCCATGCTGGCGGCCGTCGGCCGCACCAGCACGCAGTCCCTTTATCGCCGCTTCTTCGGCGTTCGCCGCCATTTCAGCGAAGCGGAAACGGCATTCTTTCTGAACGTCGATTTTGTCAATCATGTCGCCTTGGTTGCGGTGGTGGAGGAAGGCAGCCGACCCGTCATCGCCGGCGGCGGGCGCTATATCGTGTCGCAGCCCGGACGGGCTGAGGTGGCCTTCGCCATCGTCGACCAGTATCAGGGGCAGGGAATCGGGACGGTGCTGATGCGCCATCTCGCAGCGATCGCCCGCGAAACTGGCGTGCAAGAACTCGTCGCCGATGTCCTGCCCGAGAACGTAGCGATGCTGAAGGTGTTTGAAAGAAGCGGCCTGCGGGTCAGCGTCAAGCGCGATTCCGGAACGGTGCACCTGACGATGCGGTTTACCTGAAGAGGCAGGGTGGCCGTGTGGCTCGACCCATGCCAACACGGACGGTCGCATGAGCAATTCTTTTGGCAATCTTTTCGACAGCCCGGTTGGCGTCTTCTGTTTCTCCCTCGTTGCGCAATGGCTTGCGGCCTATTTCGGCGAGTTCGTGCATCGGCACGTCCGGCCGATCAGCAAAGATGAGCGCGAGGACCTCAACACCGTTCAGGTGGCCATTCTCACCCTGCTGGCGCTGATTATTGGCTTCAGCTTTTCGATGGCGGTCACGCGTTACGATCAACGCAAGAACTATGAGGAGGCCGAGGCCAATGCGATCGGCACCGAGTATCTGCGCATTGATTTGTTGCCGGCGGAAAGCGTCGCAAAAGCGCGGGCGTTGATGAGGAAATATCTCGATCTGCGCATTGCCTTCTACGAGACCGCCGACCAGCGCGAGCTCGGTCGGATCGGCGCCGATACGACAAAGCTGCAGGCCGAACTCTGGTCCGCCATTTTGCCAGCCGAAGACGCCCAAGCGACGCTGGCGCGGGCGCTGGTGATCGCCGGCATGAACGACGTGCTGAACGCGCAAGGCTATACCCAGGCATCGTGGTGGAACCGCATTCCGGTCGCGGCCTGGGCGCTGATGGGGTTGATCGCTATCGCCTGCAACCTCGTGCTTGGTTATGGCGAGCGCAGCAAGCGCGCGTTGCTGCTTCTCGTAATCCCGATCGTCGTCTCGATTTCGTTCCTGCTCATTGCCGATATCGACAGCCCGCGTGGCGGAGTTATTCGCGTGGTGCCGGTGAACCTGATCGCGCTCGCGCAATCGCTGAAGGCGCCGTAATAGACCCGCAGCTGAAGCAGCGATCCGCGCGGCGGCCGCTGGCGATTTTGGCCTTTCCGCCGGCGACATCCAGCGCATAGCGCAAAAGCTGCCTGCCGATCACTCGACGGTCATTGTGCTGTTTGAACATGTTTGGGAGCGGCGCTTCAAAGAAGTCGCCAGCAAATACGACGTGCGGCACCCGCAGCGATGGGAAGACCTTCGCAGATGACGTCCAATGGG
>JASHXX010000054.1 GCA_030043335.1 Xanthobacteraceae bacterium | reverse complement strand
GCAAAGGCGAGGAACTCGGCTGGTTCGAGCACGGGTCGACCATCATCGTCTTTGCGCCGGAAGGCTTTTCGCTGTGCGAGGATGTCCGCGAAGGCGCGACCATCCGCATCGGCGAGCCGCTGATGCGGCGGCGGTGAACGCTCAGCTCGCCGCCTTGTGCTTGGCCACCAGGGCGTCGTCCTTCTCCTTCGCCCGTTGAGCGGCCGGACGCGCGCTCACTCGCTGCCAGTATTTTTGGAACGCCGGACGTTTTTCGATGGTCCCGAACATCAGGCCGAATCCGACATGCGCGCCGAGGTGGAGATCGGCCGCGGTGAAGCTGTCACCGACGAGATATTCGTTGCGGGACAGCGCATCTTCCAGCGTCGTCATGACCCGCTCGACGGTGCCATATCCCATCATTCCCTCGCGTTCTCGCGGCACCACCACCCCGATCGCCTTGTTGTTGACCGCGGCCTCAATCGGGCCGGCAGCGAAGAACAGCCAACGGTAATAGGGTGCCCGCAGGCGGTCGCCCGGCGGCGGCGCCAATTTCGTCTTCGGAAACGCATCGGCGAGATAGGCGCAGATCGCCGCCGCCTCGGTCACGACCGCGTCGCCATGGCGCAGCGCCGGCACCTTGCCCATCGGGTTGATGGCAAGATAGGCGGGCGCCTTCATGGTCGTGGCAAAGTCGAGCACCTCGGTCTCGTAAGGCTCGCCGACTTCCTCGAGCATCCAGCGCGCGATCCGGCCGCGCGACTGCGGGTTGGTATAGAGAACGAGTTTGTCGGCCATCTGCCGTCTCCTTTTCCGCGCGATTTCCAAGCGGGTATCATCGAGGAGCGCAGCGGCGTCAATGTGGCGGGGTCGGCTCAGTCCGGAGCGCGCAGCCGATATCCGATTCCGGTTTCGGTGAGGATATATTTCGGCTGTTCCGGATCGGCTTCGATCTTCTGGCGCAGCTGCCTCACATAGACGCGAAGATATTGCGCGTCGGTCAAATCGTCCCACAGCTCGCCGAGCAGGAATTTATGGGTCAGCACCTTGCCGGCATGCTGAACAAGGACACGCAGCAGATCATATTCCTTCGGCGACAGCTTGACCTCCCGGTCGCCGACCTTGACGATGCGCCGGACCAGATCGACCGACAGGTCACCGACGCGAAAGATGGGCCGTTCGCCATGGGTCTGGAGTTGATGGCGCAACGCCGCACGCATCCTTGCCAGGAGCTCGTCCATCCCGAACGGCTTTGTTACGTAGTCGTCGGCGCCGAAGTCTAGCGCTTGCACCTTGCCGGCCTCGTCGCCGCGGCTCGACAGGACGACGATGGGGACGCTCTCGTTGCGGGCGCGGATCGTGCGCAGGAGGTCGTGTCCCTCGATATCAGGCAGCCCGAGGTCGAGAATGATCAGATCCGGAGCCTGACCCAACATCTCGAGGGCGGCCTTGCCGTTCGTCGCCTCCAGGGTCTGGTAGCCGTGTGCGGTAAGCCCCATACGCAGAAGCTTGCGAATCGGCGGTTCGTCATCGACGACGAGGACGCGAAGCGGGGCGGCGCTCATGCGGCCGCGTCCAGCCGTTGGCGTTGGCGCGGGACCGGCAGACTGATGGTGAATGCCGCTCCGCTACGGTCGGTGCGGTTCGCCGCGACGATGGTGCCGTGCATCGCTTCGACGAAGCCGCGCGATATCGCGAGCCCGAGCCCGGTGCCGGCGCGAACCTGGTCCGCCTTTTGCGCGCGGTAGAACTTGTCGAAGATGTGCTCGAGGTCGACCGCGGGAATGCCGCTTCCCTCATCGAGGACGCGCAGGTACACCGCATCGCCGCTGCGCCAGCCCTGGATGCGGATGATCGTCTCCGACGGCGCATATTTGGCTGCATTGTCAAGAAGGTTGAACAGCACCTGTTCGAACAGAACGGCGTCGAGTTCAAGCATCGGCAAATCGGAAGCGAGGTCGACCTCGACGCGATGGCGCGACAGGATTCGGCTTGCGCGGCGCAACGCGCTGCCGACGATCTCACCGAGATCGTGCGGGGCGATGTTCGGGCTGATCGCGCCGGACTCGAGCTTGGTCATGTCGAGCAGGTTGGCGATGAACCGGTTAAGCCGCTCGGACTCTTCGATGATGGTCGAGAGGAGGTCTGCTTTCTGCGCGTCATCGAGCTTTTCGCCGAGGTCGCGCAATGTTCCCGCTGCGCCAAGCACCGAGGCAAGCGGCGTCTTGAGGTCGTGCGAAATCGACGTCAACAGCGCGGCGCGCAGCCGTTCGGTTTCAGCGGCGCGCTCGACGCGGTCCATCTCTTCCACCAGGCGCACCCGCTCGATCGCCAGCGCGCCCTGGTCGCTCAACGCGTCAACGAGGCGCCGCTGGTCCGGCGTGAGCAGCGGTCCCGGCTTGTCACTGTCGATGCCCATGACGCCGACCGCGCCGCGTCCGGTATGCATCGGCAGGAACAGACGCTTCGCGCCCGGCAGCGTGTCGGAGCTACGGCCGGCGGCGCGATCGTTTTGCCACGCCCATTTCGCTGCGGCGAGATCGGCATCGTCGAGAATGTCCTCCGGCGGATAGCCGGCCCGCACCGCGATGGTGCCGCCCTCTGGAAGCAGCAGGACGACCCGCACCTTCAGCATCAATGCGGTCTGATAGGCAGTCGCCCAGAGCACATCGTCGAGCGTGCCGGCGCCGGCAAGCTTGCGGCTGAACAAGTAGAGCGATTCGGTGGAACGCGCGCGCTCCAGCGCCGCCGTCGCCAGCGCACCGCCGCGCGCGGCGACGTTGGAAACAATGACCGCCACCAACGCAAAGAAGACGAAAGCGGCGATGTTGGTCGGATCGGTGATCGTAAACGTATAGATCGGCGGCAGGAAGAAAAAATTGTAGCACAGCGAAGAGGCGACGCTGGCGAGCAGCGACGGCCAAAGCCCAAGCCGCACCGCAACGCCGACAATAGCAGTCAGAAACACCAGGTCGACGTTCTCGATGCCGAGATAGGTGTTAATCAACTCGGCGCAGCCGAGCGCCAGCGCCACCGCTACGAGCGCGAGCACATAAGGGCGCGGATTAGTCGCGTCGCTGCGTTCAACGGCGCGCACCGATTTTTTTGGAATCGGCTCCCCGGCGATGGTGTCGCCAGCGATAACATGAACGCTGATATTGCCAGAACGGCGAACGAGATCATGAACCACGGAGCCGTGCAGGATCTCGAACCAGCGCGTGCGCGTCGATTTGCCGATCACGATTTGCGTCACGTTGTTGGCCTGCGCGTAGGCGACCACATCGTCCGCGATCGGCCGATTGCCGGCCGGAAGCGTAATGGCCTCGCCGCCAAGCGCCTCAGCGAGCCGCAGGGTGTCGGCAATCCGGTCCCGTTGTTCCTCCGACAATTGCATGCTGCGCCGGCCCTCGACATAAAGTGCCACCCACGGACCATGCAGGCGGTCGGCAAGGCGCTTGGCGTAGCGGACGAGACCGGCGGTGCGCGGGTCCTCGCTCATGCAAACGAGAATGCGCTCGCCCGCGGCCCAGGGCCCCTGGATCGCGTGCGCCTGCATCTCGGTAAGCAATTGCTCGTCTACGCGCTCGGCGGTCCGGCGCAAGGCGAGCTCGCGCAGCGCCGTCAGGTTGGCCGGGGAGAAGAAGTGCTCGAGCGCACGCTCGGCCTGCCTAGGGACGTAGACTTTGCCCTCCTTAAGGCGCTCGATCAGATCGTCGGGCGTGAGATCGACAAGCTCGACGGCATCGGCGCGGTCGAACACCGCGTCGGGGACGGTCTCGCGCACGCGCACATGCGTGATCTGCGCGACAACGTCATTGAGGCTTTCGATATGCTGGATGTTGACGGTGGTGTACACGTCGATGCCGCAGCTCATCAGCTCTTCAACGTCGAGATAGCGTTTGGGGTGGCGGCTGCCTTCGACGTTGGTGTGGGCAAGCTCATCGACGAGCACGATCTGCGGCCGGCGGGCGATGATCGCGTCGAGGTCCATTTCCTCGAGCCATTGGCCTTTGTATTCGATGCGCCGTCGTGGAATGACTTCGAGACCTTCCAACAGCGCCTCGGTTTCGCGGCGGCCATGGGTCTCGACCACGCCGGCGACGACGTCATAGCCATCTTTCTTGCGTGCGTGGGCCTGCTGCAGCATCTCGTAGGTCTTGCCGACGCCTGGCGCGGCGCCGACAAAGATCCTCAGCTTGCCGACGCGGCCCTCTTCGCGGCGCGCGGCTTCGAGCAGCGCTTCCGGGGAGGGCCGATGTTCGGATTCGCGCCGCTGATCCACCATCACTGATCAGATGTCTCGACCGTTTCCGCGCCTGGCGCCTTATCCGGCGGGCAACCGGTCGAGCGCGAGATTGAGCAACAGCACGTTGACGCGCGGCTCGCCCAATAGGCCAAGGAAACGGCCCTCCGTCTGCTCCGCGACGAGTTCGCGAATGCGATTCTCCGGCAGATTGCGCGCCTTGGCAATACGGGGCACCTGGAACAGGGCGGCTTCGGGCGAGATTTCGGGGTCAAGGCCGCTCGCCGAGGTCGTGACTAAGTCCGCAGGCACGGGGATCGACGGGTTCTCCTGCTTGAGCTTGTCGAGGTCGCCTTGCACGCGCTCGATCAGCGCCTTGTTGGAAGGCCCGAGATTTGATCCGCCGGAGTTGGCGGCATTATAGGGCGCGGCGACGGTCTTGGTCGGATCGTTGGGGTCGGGCGCGGTCGTCGCTGACGGGCGGCCATGGAAATATTTGTCGCTAATGAAATTCTGCCCGATCAGCGCCGAGCCGACCACGTGGCCGTCGCGCTCGACCATGCTGCCCTGTGCCTGACGCGGGAAGATGACCTGGGCGATGCCGGTCATCGCCAGCGGGTAAACGAGCCCGGTGATGAGCGTCAACGCGATCAGGACCACGATCGCCGGACGGATTTCGCGTAACATTGTTCGCTCCCCTTAGGCGAGATTCAAGGCGGTGACGATGAGGTCGATGGCCTTGATGCCGATGAACGGAATGATCACGCCGCCTACGCCGTAGATCCACAGATTGCGAGTGAGCAGGGCACCGGCCCCGATCGGCCGGTAGCGCACGCCCTTCAGCGACAGCGGAATGAGCGCGATGATAATCAGCGCATTGAAGATGATTGCGGAGAGGATGGCGCTCTGCGGCGTTGCCAATCGCATGATGTTCAGCGCCTGCAGCTGCGGATAGAAGGCGACGAACATTGCCGGGATGATGGCAAAGTATTTAGCGACGTCGTTGGCGATTGAGAACGTCGTGAGCGCGCCGCGCGTCATCAAAAGCTGTTTGCCGATCTCGACGATCTCGATCAGCTTGGTTGGATTGGAGTCGAGATCGACCATGTTGCCGGCTTCGCGCGCGGCCTGCGTGCCCGTATTCATGGCAACACCGACATCGGCCTGAGCGAGCGCCGGCGCGTCATTGGTGCCATCGCCGCACAT
>JASHXX010000485.1 GCA_030043335.1 Xanthobacteraceae bacterium | reverse complement strand
GATCGGGCATTGGCCGAGGGGGAGAGCGGCGGGCGCGAGGAGCTGATTGCCGAGGAGTTGCGCGCGGCGGCGACAACGCTCGGCCGTCTGACCGGGAGAGTCGATGTCGAAGATCTCCTCGACGTGATCTTCCGCGATTTCTGCATCGGTAAATGATTGGTTAACGGAAACGGAATTGGTTAATGATTGGTTAGCAGTAAGGTGGGCTGATGTTTCACGTGAAACAGAGCCATACGGGAATTTTGACCCCCGACAGAGGCTCGGTTAGAACCGGCGCCGCTCCAGAGACCACGCAATGGACGCCCGCTTTGATGTGATTGTCGTCGGTGGCGGCCATGCCGGCTGCGAGGCGGCCGCCGCAGCCGCCCGCATGGGCGCGCGCACCGCGCTCATCACCCATCGGTTCGCGACCGTCGGGGCGATGTCGTGCAATCCCTCAATCGGCGGACTAGGAAAGGGTCATCTCGTGCGCGAGATCGACGCGCTCGACGGGCTGATGGGACGGGTGGCGGACATGGGCGGGATCCAGTTCCGCGTCCTCAACCGTCGCAAGGGCCCGGCCGTGCGCGGCCCGCGCGCCCAGGCTGACCGGAGGCTTTATGCCGCGGCTATGCAGCAAGCGATCCGATCAACGGCGAACCTGGCGGTGATCGAAGGCGAGGTGGACGATTTGCTTGCGGACACGCACGTGACGGGTGTGCGGCTGACCGACGGTCGCGCGTTCGCGGCGGGCGCGGTTGTGCTGACTACCGGCACGTTTCTGCGCGGCCTCATTCACATCGGCGAGAAGCAGATTCCCGCCGGCCGGGTAGGGGAGGCGCCCGCGATTGGTCTTTCCGCCACGCTGGAGCGCACCGGCTTTGCGCTCGGACGGCTTAAGACCGGAACCCCGCCCCGGCTCGACGGCGCCACCATCGACTGGCCGGCGCTGGAGCCGCAGCCTGGCGATGATCCGCCCGAGCCGTTCTCGGTGCTGACCGACCGTATCGCCAACCCGCAGATTGCGTGCGCAATCACGCGCACGACGGCGGCGACGCACGCCGTTATCCGCGACAATGTGCACCGCTCGCCGATGTATTCCGGCCAGATCAAGAGCCGCGGGCCGCGCTATTGCCCCTCGATCGAGGACAAGATCGTTCGCTTCGGCGAGCGCGACGGACACCAGATTTTTCTTGAGCCCGAAGGCCTCGACGACACGACTGTCTATCCGAACGGTATCTCGACCTCGTTGCCGGAGGAGGTGCAGCGCGCGCTCGTCGCCTCGATTCCCGGGCTTGAGCGCGCGCGGATGCTGCGGCCGGGCTACGCCATCGAGTATGACCACGTCGATCCGCGCGAGCTTCGCGCGTCGCTGGAGACCAGGCGGGTGCCTGGCCTCTTCCTTGCCGGGCAGATCAACGGCACCACCGGCTATGAGGAAGCGGCCGCCCAGGGTCTCGTTGCCGGGCTAAATGCGGCGGCGCTTGCGGCTGGCGGCGGGCCGATCCTGTTCGATCGGGCGGAAGGCTATCTCGGGGTCATGATCGACGATCTGGTGACGCGCGGCGTCACCGAGCCCTATCGCATGTTCACGTCTCGCGCCGAGTACCGGTTGACGCTGCGCGCCGATAACGCCGACCAGCGGCTCACCGACAAGGGCATCGCGCTCGGCTGCGTCGGCACCGAACGCACGGATGCACACCGTACCAAGGCGGCGGCACTCGCGGCCGCGCGTAGCATGGCGCGCGCACTCACGCTGACGCCGAACGAAGCGGCCCAGCACGGCCTTGCCTTGCGCAAGGATGGCCAGCGCCGTTCGGCCTTCGAGCTGTTGTCCTATCCGGATATCGGTGTTGCCGAGCTCAAGCGGATCTGGCCGCGCTTCGGCGAGCTTGAGCCGAAGATCGCCGAGCAACTTGAGATCGATGCGAAGTACGACGTCTATTTGACGCGCCAGGCCGCGGACGTCGAATCCTATCGCCGCGATGAAAGCCTCGCTCTTCCCGACGACATCGACTACGCGGCGCTGCCGGGATTGTCGAACGAGGCCCGGCATAAGCTCGCGGTCCAGCGTCCCCGCACCGTCGGCCAAGCCGGCCGTATCGACGGCATCACGCCGGCCGCGTTGACGCTGTTGGTCGCGCATCTACGTCGGCAGGGCCACATGCCGGAGGGCGGCGGGCAGGGTGGGCGCGGTGGGCGCGACGGCCGCGGCGGCCGCGCGGCATGATCGCGGAGAAGGGGCCGCGCCTTCGCCATCGACGCGAAGGAGGCCGCGCGAGTTCGCAAACCGCGCCCGCGATGCGCCCGATCGATCTCACGGCCGATCGCGCCCGCGCCTTGGAGCTGACGCCTGTTTCACGTGAAACATTGGACCGCCTCGATCGTTTTGTCGCCGTTCTTCTCACTTGGCAGCGGCGGATCAATCTGATCGCGCTATCGACCGAACCGGAGATCTGGACGCGCCACATCGCCGATTCGCTCCAGTTGCTCGCGCTCGCGCCGCAGGCGCAGTGCTGGGTCGATCTTGGTTCGGGTGGCGGCTTCCCCGGCTTAGTGATCGCGTGCGCGCTTGCGGAGCGGGCCGGCGCACAAGTGCACCTCGTCGAGGCCAACGCGAAGAAGGCGGCCTTTCTGCGCGAAGCGGCGCGGGTGACCGGTGCGCCCGCCCTCGTGCACGGAGAGAGAATCGAGGCCTTCCTGCGCAAGCCGCCGGCAGCCGCTGAAGTGGTAACGGCGCGGGCGTTGGCGCCGCTCGCCGAGCTTTTGGATTACGCCTTTCCCCTGTTGAAAAGCGGGGCGCGGGGTCTCTTTCCCAAAGGCCAAGATGTGGAGTCTGAATTGACCGAGGCTGCTAAATATTGGAAGATTCAAGCAAGTCTCGCCCTGAGTCGGACTGATCCGAAGGCCCGAATCGTCGTCCTGCGCGGTCTTGAACCGGAATCTCGACCGCCGCGCGATTGAACTTAGTCACGTTTTGGTAAGCATAAGTAACGGTAGCTGAGTGGGGTCGCGGCAATGAGCGACGCGTCATCATCTACACAGGAATGCGCTTTGCCCGAGCTGGCGAAGCTATACAGCAAGACCGAGGCGGGGCCGCCGAGACCGCCGCGCATGCTCGCCATCGCCAATCAGAAGGGCGGCGTCGGCAAGACTACGACCGCAATCAATCTCGGCACAGCGCTCGCGGCGATCGGCGAAGATGTTCTGATCATCGATCTCGATCCCCAGGGCAATGCCTCGACCGGTCTCGGCCTCGACCGGCGCGACCGCCGCCATTCGACCTACGAGGTGATGATCGGCGAGGTGCCGCTGCGCGACGCCATCGTCGCGACCGCAGTGCCGCGCCTGCATCTTGCGCCTTCGACTCTCGACCTTGCCGGTCTCGAGCTCGAGGTCGGCGACGCGCCGGATCGCTCCTACCGCCTGCGCCACGCGCTCGCGTCGCTTGCCGGGCCGACTCCCGACGGCGCGAATTTCAGCTATGTCCTCATCGACTGTCCGCCATCGCTCAATCTACTCACCGTCAATGCTATGGCCGCGGCGCATGCCATTCTGGTTCCGCTGCAGTGCGAGTTCTTCGCGCTCGAGGGCCTGTCGCAACTCCTCAAGACCGTCGAGACCGTGCGGGCACAGCTCAACCCGGATCTCGCGATCCACGGCGTGGTGCTCACAATGTACGATTCGCGCAACAATCTGTCGGGCCAGGTCGTCGCCGATGTGCGCCAGTTCATGGGGCCCAAGGTCTACGATACGATCATTCCGCGCAATGTACGGGTGTCCGAGGCGCCGTCCTACGGCAAGCCGGTGCTGGTCTACGATCTCAAATGCAGCGGCAGCGAGGCCTATCTGCGGCTCGCGACCGAAGTGATCCAGCGCGAAAAGGCACTGTGCGCCGGATAAGCAAATAAATTCACGGGGGCGGTCGCGCCGAGCGCTGACTGAACAGAACACGGGTGGTGGGGATGGCGCAGAGTTCGGGAAAACCGGCGATGGCCGAGGAGGCGCAGCGATCACGGCTGGGACGCGGCCTCGCCGCCTTGACCGGCGACGTCCGCGCCGACAGCGTTCTCGAACGCCAGCGCGGCCAGCGACGGTTGGCCACGAGTTCGCTGCGGCCAAACGCGCGCAACCCGCGGCGCGCATTCTCCGATACCGAGCTCGACGAGCTGACCGCGTCGCTGCGCGAGCGCGGCATCATCCAACCGATCGTGGTACGGCCGGCTTCTGGAGGCGGCGGCGGTCACGAGATCATCGCCGGCGAGCGGCGCTGGCGCGCGGCGCAACGCGCCGGCCTGCACGAGGTACCGGTCATTGTCGTCGAGGCGACCGATGCCGAGGCGCTGCAGCTCGCCATTATCGAGAACGTCCAGCGCGCCGATCTCAATCCGCTCGAGGAGGCGGAAGGCTATCGCGCCCTGGTCGAGGAGTTCGGCAACAGCCAGGAAGAGATCGCCAGGATCGTCGGCAAGAGCCGCAGCTACGTCGCCAACACGCTCCGCCTTCTGAAGCTGCCCGACGCCGTGAAGGCCCATATCCACGCCGGCAAGCTCGATGCCGGGCATGCCCGCATGCTGGTCGGCGCGCCCAACGCCGAAGAGCTCGCCGATGAGATCGTCGCCCGCGATCTCAACGTCCGCCAGGTCGAGGCGATGGCGCGCGAGCGGGTGCATGGGAAGAGACAAGCAAACGGCCGCGCCCGGAAGGGATCAAAGAGCGCCGATACCCAGGCGCTAGAGAAACGCCTCTCCGATGCGCTTGGATTGGCCGTCACCCTGAGCGATCGTGGCCGCAGCGGCGGCACGCTGAGCATCCGCTATCGCAGCCTCGATCAGCTCGACGACGTGCTACACCGATTGGAAAAGCGGCATTGAGCGGACCGTCAACCGTGCGTGCGGCGCGCTAGATCGACCCGTTCGATCAAATCAGCAATGACCGGACTCGTTGAAAACGGCACCAAAGTTACCGGCGCGCCGAACGTGATTTGATCGCCAAAGACGGTCGGCCGCCGCAACGCCAGCGTCACGCGGGGCGGATTCACGAACGGCGAGTAGTTCACGTTCTTGATGTCGCTCAACGCGACGCGCTGTTGCTGGCCGCGATTTTTCACCACCAGCGAGTTGCCGTCGTCCCAGACCTCGTCGACAAGGTCGAAGACGAGCTTCTTCATGATGAAGTAGCCGAAGGCGATCATGAGCGCCGGCACGATCAGAACCGGAGCCAGCGAGGCTGCGTTCCGCGCGGCACCCGAAAACAGGGAAACGCCTATGAACACAACCGGGAAGCCAAACCAGATTACGGGGAAGACGCGCTACGTCATCTTCGAGGAGACGAGCCGCATGATGCGCCGTTCGTTCTACTCCGCCGCAGTCCTTCCCGCGCCGCCCGAGCCAAACCGCCGCTCGATGTAGTCGACCACGATCTTCTGAAAATCGGCGGCGAGCGCCGGGCCGCGCAACGTCATAGCCTTCTTGCCGTCGATGAACACCGGCGCCGTCGGTTGCTCGCCGGTGCCGGGCAACGAGATGCCGATGTCGGCGTGCTTGGATTCGCCGGGGCCGTTGACGATGCAGCCCATCACCGCGACGTTGAGGCCTTCGACGCCGGGATAGCGCGTCTTCCACTCCGGCATCGAGTCGCGGATGAAATTTTGAATCTTTGCCGCCAGCTCCTGGAAGGTGGTGGAAGTGGTGCGGCCGCAGCCGGGGCAGGCGGCGACGAGTGGCACGAAGGTGCGCAGGCCCAGGGTCTGCAACAGCTCCTGCGCGACTTTCACTTCGAGCGTGCGGTCGCCGTTCGGCTCCGGCGTGAGCGAGATGCGGATCGTGTCGCCGATGCCTTGCTGCAGGAGGACGCCCATAGCGGCCGACGATGCGACGATGCCCTTCGAGCCCATGCCGGC
>JASHXX010000484.1 GCA_030043335.1 Xanthobacteraceae bacterium | reverse complement strand
CCACAGCATGATGAAGAAGCGCTCGTAAGCCGGCTTGTCGAAGCCGAACTGCTTCTCCAGGCTCTTGATGAATTCCGGGTCGAGCCCCTGGGCGCCGCGGTATTTCGAGTTGGCCTCGAGCTGCGTGCCGCTCTTGAGCGCGCCACGCGAGGAGAAGTCGCCGCTCGCCGAGCCGGAAATGCGCGAGGTCGCGCCGGTGTCGGAACCAGACAGCCGGGCGATGACGCGCTCGACCGGACCGCCCGGCGCGAACTGCACCACGACGAACGACACCAGCATGATCCCGAAGATGGTGGGGATCATGAACAGAATGCGGCGGACGATATAGGCTGTCATTTGCTTCCGATACCTGCGCCTCGACCGTCATCCAGATGTGCCGGCGTGCCTGGTGCCGAGCCGCGAAGGGCGACGGCCGAACGCCGTGACCATTGGTCCTTCGAGCCCGGAGGTGCCGGTCATCGGCCCCGCCAGTTGCGGTCCGGGACCCGTCGGCTCGCACCTTAAGGTTGACGGAACAACGCTGTTCCTCCCGCAAACGTCATAGCACGGGCGAGCCTAACCCGCGCGATGGATTTTCGCAGCCCTGTCGGGGTCATACCACCAGGTTTCGGGGATGCCGCGAAAGTAGCGCGGCTGCGTCGGCGGCCGGCCGAACACGTCCCAGTAGGCGATCCAATGCGAGGGCTTGTACCAATGCGGTATCCAGTAGCGGCCGGCGCGGATGACGCGGTCGAGTGCGCGGCATGCGGTTACCAGTGCCGGCCGCGATGCGGCGGCGATGATGGCGTCGATCAGCGCATCGATCGCCGGGTCGGCGATGCCGGCGAGATTGTTCGAGCCTTTGACCGCGGCCGCCGGCGAGGAAAAGAATGAGCGCAGCGAATCGCCAGGAGTCGAGGAGAAGCCGAACCGATCGACGGTGATGTCGAAGTCGAAGCCGTCGCGCCGGGCGCGGTACTGCACCGGATCGACCACGCGCAGGCTCGCCTCGATGCCGAGGATGCCGAGATTTTTGATGAACGGCGCGTGATGCGGCTCGAAGGTCGGCTCGTCGATTAGGAACTCGATCGCGATCCGCTCGCCGCTCGCAAGCGCGAGCTTGCCATCCTTGATGGTGCAGCCGGCCTCTTTGAGAAGCTGCGCAGCTTTGCGCAACAGCGCGCGATCCTGGCCGGAACCGTCGGAGACCGGCGGCACATAAGGCTCGGCGAAGACCTCGTCCGGCAAATGCGCGCGAAACGGCTCGAGCAGGGCGCGCTCGTCGGCGTCCGGCTTGCCTTGCGCCATCATATCCGAGTTCTGAAACACCGAGACGGTGCGCAGGTAGGAGCCGTACATGATCGTCGCGTTGGTCCATTCGAAATCGAAGGCGCTGCATAGCGCCTCGCGCAGCCGCGGATCGGCGAATTTCGCCCGCCTGGTATTGATGAACCAGCCCTGCGCGCCGGACGGCGTGTTATCCGGCAAGGTGTCCTTCCTGACGCGCCCCGATTTCACCGCCGGAAAATCGTAGCGCGTCGCCCAGAACCGCGAGGTGAACTCCTCGCGGAACAGATAATTCTCGGCGGAGAAGCCTTCGAAACCGACCTCGCGGTCGCGGTAGTATTCGAAGCGCACGATGTCGAAATTGTTCTGCCCGCGCGCGACCGGAAGATCGGCGCCCCACCAATCCTTGACCCGGTCATATTCGATGTAGCGGCCCGGCTCGAACCGGCCGACCTTGTAGGGGCCGGAGCCGAGCGGCGTCTCGAGCGTCGATTCTTCGAACGGCTTTGTCGCGTAGTAGGCGCGGGAAAAGATCGGCAGGCCGGCGACGAAGAGCGGCACGTCGCGGCCGCGGTTCGCGGCGAAACTGGCGATGACGACGGTGTTGTCCTGCGCCTGCGCGCCGAGGAAGTCGCGCAAGAACTGGGTGATGATCGGGTGTCCCTCGGCCTTGAGGGTGTTGAGCGAGAAGGCGACGTCATGCGCGGTGAGCCGGGAGCCGTCATGGAATCCGGCCTCGGGCCGGATGAAGAAGCGGTAGGTGAGGCCGTCGGCGGAGCGCCGCACCTTCTCGGCGGCAAGCCCATACATCGCGTCCGGCTCATCGCCGGCGCGGACCATGAGCGTGGCGAAGGTGAGGTCCATCCCCTGCGCCGCGTCGCCCTTGAGGATGTAGCTGTTGAGCGAATTGAAGGTGAGGAAGTTTTGATTGTATTGGCGGTCCGGCCCGATTTGCGAGAACGTGCCGCCCTTCGGCGCATCCGGCACGACATAGCGGAAATGGTGGAAGTCCGCGGGATAGGCGAGATCGCCGAACGCCGAGAGGCCCTGCGATTCGATCTCATCGGCGGCGGCGGGTGAAGCGCCGATGCGCAGGGCGCCGAGTCCCGCCGCGGCACCAAGCGACAGCGCGCGACGGCGAGACACATGGATCATGCGCTGCATCCACTCGGGAAGCCGGGACGCATGGCGGCCGCAGCGAGGATCACGACCGGCCGCCGGTCTTGGCCGCCTTGTCGGCGTCCCACCACCAGATCGAGGGAAAGGCCGAGGCACCGTATTTCGGCATACTGTCCGGCCGGCCGAACCGGTCCCAGCGCGCGCTACGCACCTTGCCGTAGGTCCATTGCGGCACGACGTAGTCGTTCCACAGGAGGACGCGGTCGAGCGCCCTGGTCGCGGCGACGAGATCGGCGCGGCTTTTGGCGAAGATCACTTGCTCGATCATCGCATCGACCGCCGGGTTCTTGATGCCGATCAGGTTCGAGGAGCCCGGCTGATCGGCCGCCTGCGAGCCCCAATAGCCGCGCTGCTCGTTGCCGGGCGAGAGCGACTCGCCCCAGGTGTTGGTGATGATGTCGAAATCCCAGTTGCGCAGCCGGTTCTCGTATTGCGCCTCATCGACCGTGCGCACCGTTACGGTGATGCCGAGCCGATCGAGCGAGGGCTGGTAGAACAGAAACACGCGCTCGAAGCTCGGATCTTCGGCGAGAAATTCGACGGTATAGGGCTCACCGGTTTTGGCGTTGACGAGCTGGCGGTCGCGGAACTCGTAGCCGGCGTCCTTGAACAGCCGGATCGCCTCGCGCAAATTGGCGCGCACCGCTTCGGGATTGCCGTTGACTGGATTGGCGTAGGGCGTCGTGAACAACGCCGCCGGCACCTTGTCGCGCACGGTCTGCAGGATTTCGAGCTCGCGGCCGCCCGGTACGCCGGTCGCGGCGAGCTCGGTGCCTTCGAAATAGCTGGCGATGCGCTTGTACTGGCCGAAAAAGAT
>JASHXX010000053.1 GCA_030043335.1 Xanthobacteraceae bacterium | reverse complement strand
CCGTGAGCGCGATGCGCTCGGTGATCGGATGCCTTGGATAATACGGCACCGCGACCTTGTCGGGATCGGTGCGGAAGTGATTGAGCGGATCGATTACCAGGGCCGGCTCGGCTTTGAGCCCCAGCTCGCCGAGGAGCTTGGCATCGAGATCCGGCCCGACCGGGAACACCGGGTCGAGCAGCAGGAGGAGCCGGCCGCCGTTGCCGAGATAGTCGACGAGGAGGTCGGCTTCGCCGGCGGCGAAGGCGGTGCGCGGACCGATGTCGGCGACGACCGCGCAATCCGCCGGGATGGCGTTCAGCGACGCCGGCACGATGCCGCGCGTGTCGTAGCCGATCTCGTTGAGCGCAAGCTGCAAGCGGTCGAGGTCCGCCGGCTCGCCGACCAGGATGTCGCCGGCGCCCGGCGCGTCATGGCCCTGCAGGGTCTCGACATGACTGTAGTGAAAGTGCGGCGGCGTCGGGCGGAAGGTCTCGCCATGGCCGGTGACGAAGCATACGGTCTCGACCCGCTCCTTGAGCACGCGTTGCGCCGCGTAAGCAAGGCGCGCGACGTCGGTGTTGTTCTCAACCATCACCTGGCGGTCGCCGGCCTGCAGGATCGCGGTATTGTAGGCGTGAACGCCGGCGTCGCGCGCGAGCCCGGGCTCCTTGTCGAGATCTATGGCGCGGAACCTGAACAGCGGGTGGCTGCGGGCGACGATTGCAATCAGGTCGCGCGCGACCAGCGCGTTGCCGTCGCCGCTGTTATAGAAATACGTCAACGACAGCGGCCCGCGCAGATGCTCGATCACGGCGGCGAATTGCCGCGGCGGCGTGTTGCGGCCTTCGCGGCTGACGTCGAAATGCACGTCGTGGCGGTAGAGCGCGACGTTGGCGGCGATCGTAACCGCGATCGCACCGACGGCGAGCAGCGCGGTCGCGAGCCAGGCGCCAAGCCGTGAGCCGCGCCCGCGCAGCGGCAGGCGCAGCGCCAGCATGAACAGCGCCAGCAGCGCCATCGACCAGGCGACGAATAACAGGCTGTTGCCGACCGGTTCGGGAAATCCGGCAAATCCGAGCGCGCCGAACATGACGGCGCCAACGACCAGCGTGCCGACAACGAGGTTGGGTCGCATCGGCTGGACCATTGCGCTCAGCGCCGCGCCAGCGCGCGCACGCTGAGGAGCAGCATTAGCAGCGCGGCGCTGAGGAAGAAACCGACATCGGACAGATAGACCGAGCCCACGGCGAACGGCCGAAAATGCACCGACAGCGAAAGATTGGTCACCAGCGCATCGAACGGGCTCGGCAACAGCCAGCCGAAATTGTCGATGATCCACAGCAGCAGGAACACGCTCAGCGAGACGAGCGCGGCGACGACCTGGTTGGCGGTGAGCGCCGAGGCGAGGAGGCCGGCGCCGACGAGGGCGGCGCCGAACAGCATGAGCCCGAGATAGCCGCTGTAGATCGGCCCGAGGTCGGGATCGCCGAACAGGACGAGCACTACCGCATACGACCCGGACAACAGCAGCATCAGCGCGAGGAGGCTCATGCTGGCGAAAAACTTTGCCAGCACGATTTCGATCTCGGAGACCGGCGCGGTGAGCAGCACTTCCAGCGTGCGCAGCTTGCGCTCCTCGGCGAGGAGCCGCATCGTGATCAGCGGCACCGTCAGCATGAACAGCACGAACATCTGGAAGAAGATGTGCACTAGGCTCGGCTGATGGCTGAGGAACAGCGTGAGCGTGAAGCTGTAGCCCATGATCAGCAGGAACACCGTCATCACCGCATAGGCAATCGGCGAGGAGAACAGCGCGGTCTCCTCCTTGACGAGCAGGACGGCGAAATTCCTCATGCCGCGGCCTTGCGTGGTTGGCGGGTCAGATCGAGGAACACGCGCTCGAGATCGGGCGCGGTTTCGCTCAGTTCCGAGACCGCAATGCCGCGGCCGGCAAGCGCGGTGATGATCTCGGCTGCAAGCGACGACCGCCGTTCCGCCTCGATCAGATAGGAGGCCGGTTCCGCGGGCTGTTTCGCGGCGTCGCCGCACGGTTCGGCGGCGATGCTGCGCACGCCCGCGACCGAACTCACCGTGGCGCGGATCGCTGCCTCGGGACCCGCGGCGCGCAACCGCAGCGCCGGATGTTCGCGGCTGCCGGTGAGCGCATCGGTGGTCAGGAGCGTGCCGTCGAGCAGGATCATCACCCGCGTCGCAATCTTCTCGATTTCCGGCAAGACATGCGAGGCGATCAGCACGGTGTGGCGGCCGGCGAGCGAGCGGATGAGATCGCGAACGGCGATGACCTGGTGCGGATCGAGCCCGCTGGTCGGCTCGTCGAGCACGAGAAGCTTCGGGTCGGCAAGGAGCGCCTGGGCTATGGAAACGCGCTGGCGAAAGCCGCGCGACAACTTTCCGGTCGGCATCGTCATGACGCCGCCGAGATCGAGCCGCGCTGCGGCGGCTTCGACCGCGCTCGCCGAAGCGGCGCCGCGCAGGCCCTTGATGCGTGCCATGAAGCGCAGGAATTCACCGACCCGCATGTGGTCGTAGAGCGGCGCGTCTTCGGGCACGTAGCTGATGGCGCGGCGCACGTTGAGCGAATCCGTCATCACGTCATAGCCCGCGACCGCGACGGTTCCGGCGCTCGGCGCCAGATAGCCGCACAGAATGCGGAAGATCGTGCTTTTGCCCGAGCCGTTCGGGCCGAGCAACCCGACGATCTCACCCGGCTCGATGGCAAAGGAGACGTCGGTGACGGCGCGGCGCGGCCCGTACCATTTGCTCACGTGCTGGGCCAGCACGATCGGAGATCCGGCGACCGACATTGCCGTACGCTGTTGCTGCACGCTGTTGACGACAATCCCGGGCGGCGCGGCCGCCCGGGATCGTCCGATTTCGCTCCTGCCGACTGCCGCTCAGTCGTAGAATTCAGGCGACTGCTTGTGTGCCTTGAACACGTCCGGGTCGTGCGCGAAGATGATGTCGGCGCCTTCGACGTCGCGCACCCTCTTCACCCAGGCATAGGCGTCGAGCATGCCGGGCGGATTATAGACGCTGCCGATCCCGGGCAGCTTGTTCTTGTCGAGGTTCTCCTGCAGGTAGACGGCGTCGCTGGTCAGCACCACCGCGCCGTGATGCGGCAGGCGCACGATCACCATCTGGCTGCCGGGCGTGTGCGATACGGTGCGGTGGATCTCGATGCTGTGGTCGCCGAACAGGTCGAGATCGCCGTCGAGCTCGATAGCCTTGACCTTGTTGGCCATCGGGCCGCCGACGCTGTTGCGCATCCAGGCGAAGTCCTGGGTGATGAAGAACGTCGCGTAGCCCGGAGCCGGCCAGAACGCGTTCTTGATCTCATCGCGCTGGTAGACGAAGGTCGCGTCCGGGAACTTGCCGACATTGCCGGCGTGGTCGACGTGGAAATGCCCAAGCACGACGTATTTGACGTCGGCGGGCGTCACGTTGATCTTGCTGAGCTGGGTGTCGATCGCGACGTCAGGCGTGCGCACCGGGTCGAGCGCCTTGACGAACGGTCCCCAATAATCCGGATCGGTGATGATCTTGTCGTTGTTGCCGCAATCGAACAGCACATCGCCCTTGGGATGCCGGATCAGGAAGAAGGCGACCGGAATCGTGAACTTGCCGCTGGCGCCGTCCTGGATGATCGCCTTGGTGGCGAGCGTCAGCGCGCCCGACGAGAACACGTAAAGCTTCATGTCCTTCGGCGGTTCCGCCATCGCGGCCGTCGTCGCCAACGCCCCCGCCGCAATCGTCAAGGCGGCGAGACTCTTCGCCAAGCCTACCGGCATGTTTTCCTCCCTTGTCAAATTCGCTGGCCACTAACGCCCAGCCATAAGCCAGCCTAGCACGAATTGGGGGCGCTGTGCAGCGGTTTCAGGCATGCGCGCAGCGCCGACGGCCATGCCGGCGCGCCGACGCGCATACGCCGGGCGGAGCCGCGGCGTTCCTTAGGACATCACAGCCGAATCAAGGGCTTCCTGCGGAACTATTCGCTCGTCCGCGGTTCCGCGCTGTCGGCGCAACTCAGGCCCGTCGCGCATGACCATGGCTGTGGCTGTGGGTGCCGCCGCGGCCGTGGCTGTGCACGCCGTCGGCCGGCAGATAGACCACCTGGCCATGACGCACGCCGCGCTCGGCGATGACGTGGTCGGCGAACTCCTGCACCTCGGCGCTGCGGCCCTTGAGCACTGTGACCTCGAGA
>JASHXX010000483.1 GCA_030043335.1 Xanthobacteraceae bacterium | reverse complement strand
GGTTGCTGCACGCTCATGCCGGGCTCGCGATTTCGCCACGCTCCAGCTGCGCCGCGGCCTCACGGGCCGCACGCACAAAGGCGCGGATTTTGTCAGGGTCCTTCTCGCCCGGCGTGCGCTCGACGCCGGAGGAGA
Source organism: Xanthobacteraceae bacterium (assembly GCA_030043335.1). GTDB lineage: Bacteria > Pseudomonadota > Alphaproteobacteria > Rhizobiales > Xanthobacteraceae > BOG-931. The sequence goes on along the minus strand of JASHXX010000483.1, from coordinate 3,000 downwards.
CATCGACGGCGGCGGCGCGGGTGATGCGCAACGCCTCGCTGACATTGCCCGCATCGAGCCCGCCCGACAGCATGAACGGCACGCCCGGATCGAGACTGTCGAGCAAATGCCAATCGAAGGATCTGCCCAATCCGCCCGGCCGCGTCGCCTCGCGCGCCGGACGCGCGTCGAACAGCAGGCGGTCGGCAATGGCGGCATAAACCGTCGCGGCGGCGAGGTCATCCCTTGCTTCGATCGGAATTGCCTTCATGACCGGCAGGCCGAAGCGTTGGCGGAGCGCGGCAACGCGCGCCGGCGGCTCCCGGCCGTGCAGCTGCAGCAAGTCCGGCGCCAGGGACTCGACGATCCGCTCGAGCAGCGTGTCGTCGGCGTCGACCGTGAGCGCGACTTTCTGCGCCCGTGCGCGCACGCGCCGGCCGAGCGTCCGCGCCGTATCAAACGCGAGATGCCGCGGCGACGGCGCAAAGAAGACGAAGCCGACCATGTCGGCGCCCGCCCCGAGCGCGGCGTCGAGCGCTTCCGCGGTAGAAAGCCCGCAAATCTTAACGAGCAGCGACATGGTGAGCGCCGTTCCCAGAGCGCAATCGCTCACGCGACGGTCGCTCTCTAGCTCCTTGGTGGAGCATGATCTTGTTGGAAAACCGGTTTCCACTTTTCCGGATCATGCTCTTGAACGCCGCCCTTCTACATCCACTCGCGGGCCTTGTCTCGCCCGGACCGGCAGCTCTCAGCGGGCCGGCGGCCTCAGCCGCAGGCGCGGCCGAGGGGCGCCATGCTGCGGGACGGCGGCGCCATCGCCGGCGGCACCATGCGCTTCGAGCTTTTGCCGGAGGTCGCGCAGGTCGCGCTCCAGGCGCCGGGCAGCTTCCCGCCATTTGCCCTGCCGCAGCCAGGCGGCGACGCCGCCGATCACCACGCCGATGATCAGCAGGAAGAGGATCAGCGCGAACAGCGGCAAGGTCACGGATGCCGCCGGCTCCGCCCCGCTGAACGGGTCCAACGACACCGTCACGATCTGGCGGTTGGCGACCGCGAACGCGACGATGATGACGGCGAGCGGCGCCAGGATCAGCGCCGCGACGATCTTGCGCAGCAATTTCGCCTCCGGCCGGCTGCCGGGCTTTGATCAGCTCGGAGCGGCGTTGTTGAGCCGCTCGCGCATTTCCTTGCCGGTCTTGAAGAACGGCACCGACTTCCGATCGACGGCGACATGGGCGCCGGTGCGCGGATTGCGTCCGGTGCGCGCTGGGCGCTGTTTGACCGAGAACGCGCCGAAGCCACGGAGCTCGACGCGGTCGCCGCGCGCCATCGCGGCGACGATCTCTCCGAGTATGGCGTTGACGATCTTCTCGACGTCGCGCTGGTAGAGGTGCGGATTCTGCACGGAAATGCGTTGCACCAGTTCGGACTTGATCATGGGTCGCCCGCCGACACGGCTCCGGTCATCAGTGAAGCTGCAACGGAACGCCGAGCCAAACGCTCCGCCGCTCAGTTGGCGCTCGCAGGGTGCCAAAGGGCCAACAGACCGTCAAGATTGAGCCGCTCGACCGCCTGGATGCCGCCCCAGTCGTGCAGACTGCGCGTCAGCGTCGAGAGCCCGGCGGCGTCGAGCAGCGCCGCCGCGGCGGCGTGCAGGAACGGCAGGTCGCGGAACCGGCTGTGGAGCGGATAGTCGCGCACCGGCAACTTGGCGTCGACGTGTTTTTCGGCCGCGAGCCAGGCGACGGCGGCGCGCTCATCGCCGATTTCATCGACGAGATGCAGATCGATGCCCTGATGCCCGGTGAACACGCGGCCATCGGCGACGCGCTCGATAGCGGCGTCGTCGAGGTGGCGCCGGTCCTGCACCAGGCCGCGGAACCACGCGTAGGTGTCCCTGATGATCGAGTCGATCGCCGCCCGCGCTTCCGGCGAGGTCGGCTCAAAGCCGTTCGGCGCTGCCTTGAGCGGGGACGATTTGATGGTTTCTACTTTCACGCCGATCTTGTCGAGCAGATCGGCGACGTTGGGATATTGGAACAGGACGCCGATCGAGCCGACGAGAGAGGTCTGCTTGGCGACGATATGATCGCCGGCGAGCGCGGTGATGTAGCCGCCCGAGGCGGCAAGCCCGTCGACGACGATGACCAGCGGCTTCTTCTCCTTGAGCCGCGTGAGCGAATCGTAGAGCTGCTCGGAGCCGGCGGTGGTGCCGCCGGGGCTGTCGACGTGGACGATCACCGCGCGCGCCGTCGAGGAACGCGAGAGTCGATCGAGCTGTTCCACCCGCTCGTGATCGTCGCGGATCAGTCCCTCGATGGTGACGCGCGCGATGTAGGCGCCGGTGCCAGCAAAGCCCACACGGTTGCCGGCGACCGCCGCCGCCCAGGCAATGCCGAGGACGATCACCGCGACGGCGACGACGCGCCAGAAGGTGAGCTTGCGCCGCAAACGGCGGCGATCGACGATCGCGTCGGCATCGAGGGACATGGACCTTCCTTTCTTCCTCCCCGCTCGGTTTCACTTCGCGGGCGAGGATGTTTCTACTCCTTCGCCTCTTCCTTCTCGCTCTCCTCGCCCTTGCGCTTGAGGGCGGTGCCGAGGATGTCGCCGAGCGTCGCGCCGGAATCGGAGGAGCCATACTGCGCGATCGCCTCCTTCTCCTCGGCGACTTCGAGGGCCTTGATCGAGACCGAGATCTTGTGAGTGCGGCGGTCGAACTGGATCACGCGGGCATCGACCTTCTGGCCGACGGCGAAGCGATCCGGCCGCTGCTCGGGGCGGTCGCGCGCGAGCTCCGAGCGCTTGATGAAGGTCGTAAGATCGGTGCCGACGATCTTCACGTCGATGCCGCCTTCCTTCACTTCGGTTACCTCGCAGGTCACCACCGCGCCTTTCTTGAGATCGCCGGCCGCTTCGGCGGCGGGAGCGGCGGCGCCTTCGGCGAGCTGCTTGATACCGAGCGAGATGCGCTCCTTCTCGACATCGACATCGAGCACTTGCGCCTTCACCTTGTCGCCC
>JASHXX010000482.1 GCA_030043335.1 Xanthobacteraceae bacterium | reverse complement strand
GCACCAAGGAAAATGAGGGAAGTTTTGCGCATCATCCGCGAACCTTTTCGCCTTCGTTTGTTGCCCACCACGGGCTGGGATCGATGGGAGTCCCGTCCTTACGGAACTCCACGTAAAGCACAGGTTGCTTGGACCTGGTCGCCACCGCCGCGGACACCTGCGATCCGCTGCCCATCACCGCCACGGGCTCGCCCGTGAGCACGAACTGGCCGAGATCGACGGAGATCCGCTCCATCCCCGCTAACAATACATGATAGCCGCCGCCGGCATTGAGGATCAAGAGTTGGCCGTAGCTGCGAAACGGTCCGCTGTAGACCACCCAGCCGTCGCACGGAGAGGTGATCTGCGCGCCGGCGCGGCTGGCGATGGAGAGTCCCTTCTGGGTTCCACCGACGCCGTCCGAGCCGCCGAACTCACGGATTCTCACGCCGTTCACCGGCAGATGCAGCCGCCCGCGCATGGCCGCAAACGCAATCGACGGCGCGAGCCGGCCGGGATCGTTGAGCGCGGCGGTATTGGGCCGGGCCTCCTCGGTCGGGCGGGCGGCGTGAGCGGCGCGATTGGCGCCGTCGAGACCGGCCTCGAGCTTAGCGATCAGGTCCTTGAGGCTGTCGACCTGGTGGGCGAGATCGGCGGCGCGCTGGCGCTCGTCGTCGAGCGCCCGTTCGGCGACGGCTTGCCGCTTTTGCCGCTCGTCGATCAGCAGGTTCAAGCGCAGCTGCTCGCGCCCGAGCAGATCGAGGTCGCCGGCGAGCCGGTGGCGCTCGGCGTCGATGTCCTTGCGCACGCGCAAGAGTTCGGCGAGATCGCCAGCGAGCGCTTCAGCCTGGCCGCGCATTCCCGGAAGAACGGCGCCGAGCATGATCGCGGTGCGCAACGCCCGCAACGCATCCTCCGGCTGCACCACCAGCGCTGGCGGCGGCTCATGCCCGACCCGCTGCAGGGCGGCGAGAATCTCGCCGATCACCTCGCGGCGATCGTCAAGCGATTTGCGAAACAGCTGCTCGCGCTCGTCGAGCGGCTTGAGCCGCGCTTGCGTCGCCTCGATGTTCGCCTCGACGTCGCGTACCCGTGCCGCGGCGTCGATCAGCTGCTGGTTCAGCGCCCGCCGGTCGTCGGCGATCGCCTCGATCTCGTGCTTGAGCTTCTCCTGGGCCTCCGTCGACACCCGCTGCTGTACGCGCGCTGCGTCGAGTTCCTGATCGTGCCTCTTGAGTGCGTCGGCATCGACGTTGAGCGGCATACCGGGAATGCCCGGCGCAGGCAGCGGCGCAGCGGGGGCCTGCGTGCCGGCGGCTGGGTCCCGCGATGGGGCTTGGGCGAAGGCGGCGAGGTCGGCGCCGAGCGGCAGCGCAAACGCCAAAGCCGAGCCGAGCACAAGGCGCGGATCGGTGAGGCTCGACCGGCGGAGAATCATCGTTTGCAAGGTAGACCCAAGCCTCGGGAAGGCAAGACCAAGCCGTAGGCATGCGGCCGCAATAAGACGCGGCTTGGGCCAATCCGTCACAACACAGTGAAGCGAGATTAAGAAGAATTAAGGGCGCTCAGGGCCGATGATAGGGATGACCGGCAAGAATCGTCCCGGCGCGGTAGAGCTGCTCGAGGAGCATGATGCGCGCCAGTTGATGCGGCCAGGTCGCCGCGCCGAACGCTAGCTTGAGATTGGCGCGTTTGTAGAGGCTGGGCGCGAGCCCGTCGGCGCCGCCGATGACGAAGCAGACCGCCGGACGGTCGTCGGTGCGCCACTTGCGCAGCAGCGTCGCCAGCGCTGGGCTTGTGAGACTGTCGCCCTGCTCGTCGAGGATCACGGTCACCGCCCGCTCGGGGATGACGTTGGCGATCGCGATCGATTCCTCGACCCGCCGCCGCTCGGCGTTCTGGGCGCGGCTTTCGCGAATTTCGATGACTTCGAGGTCGCGCCACCCCAGCGGCCGCCCGGTCGCTTCGGCGCGCTTGCGGTACGATGCGGCGAGATCGCGCTCGGCGCCTTGCTTCAGCCGTCCGACGGCAGTGATGAGAACGCGCATGGCCCAGCATGCAACGGCAACGGCCTAAGGCAAAGATGCATGCGGCAAGGATACGCGCGCAGTCCCGGGCCCACGCTGCGGGCCGCCCCAATACCGTTACTGCCGGCGCGGGAAGTCAGCTCGCGCGCTGCACCGGTCGGCTACTGAGCCACATCTTCTCGAGATTGTAGAAGGTGCGCACTTCGGGACGGAAGACGTGGACGATCACGTCGCCCGCGTCGATCAGCACCCAATCGCAATGCGGAACGCCCTCGACGCGGGCCGCAATGCCGGCTTTGTGCAAATCCTCGACGATCCGGTCGGCGACCGAGCCGACATGGCGCTGCGACCGGCCGGACGAAACGACCATGTAGTCGCCGATCGAAGATTTGTTTCGCAAGTCGATGGTGAGGGTGTCCTCCGCCTTCATATCGTCGAGGCGGGCGAGGACCAGACGGACGATCTCCTCGGCGTCAAGACGCATTCTGGAGACCGGTTCGGGCGCGCGACGTTCGGCCCGAAAGATCACTGGTGTGGACAGGGCTCCTTATCCTTTCGCTCCATTTCCCGCCCGGCCATCGAATCCGGGCATGCTTAACATAGGCATGCGGAGTTGACAGTTTCAACCGCTTCGACGCGCCCGCGCGGCGCGCAAAGCGGTCGAGGACAGCGGCGATTTGAGGCCGTGCAGGTAAACCCAGGCTGGCGGCCTTCGTTCCGGCAGCATCATCGCCGCCCGCTCCGGAATGCGCGCGCGCGACATCGCCTGTCCGGCGGCACCCGCCACCGAGTAAAGGCTCGGTCCCAGTCGGTCGACCACCGCGATCGGCACCAACGCCGCGATGCCCTGCCAGCGCTGCCAGCGATGGAAGCTTCGCAGATTGTCGGCACCCATGATCCAGACGAAGTGCACGTCCGGGCAACGCCGGACCAGATAGGCGATGGTTTCGTAGGTGTAGCGGGTGCCAATCTGCGCCTCGAGGTCGCTGACGTCGATGCGCGGATGGTGTGCAAGCTCTTGCGCGGCGGCGAGCCGTGCCGCAAGCGGCGCGAGGCCGTTGGTATCCTTGAGCGGGTTGCCGGGCGTGACCAGCCACCACACCCGGTCGAGCGCCAGCCGCCGCATCGCCAAAAGCGAGGCCGCGCGGTGCGCGGCGTGCGCCGGATCGAAGGTGCCGCCGAACAGGCCGATGCGCATGCCGGGCGCGTGCGGCGGCAGTACGATGCGATCCTTATTCCCGCCCGGGCGTGCCCCGCCGGCGGGGAACGCGGGGGCGGGAGCGGCCGGGCGCGGCGGGAACTCCCGATTCATGGTCGTTGGA
>JASHXX010000481.1 GCA_030043335.1 Xanthobacteraceae bacterium | reverse complement strand
ACAGGTGATGAATCACTATTACGCCGCGGTCCGTAGAGAGCTGAAAAGTTTGCGCGGAAAAGAAGTCGTGACCACGGGGGACGGCCTGCTCGCGACGTTCGACGCGGCGGCTTCCGGGGTCCGTTGCGCGACCGCAATCCGCGAGGCGGTGCGCACGCTGGGGCTAGAGATCAGGGTGGGGCTGCACGCAGGCGAATACAAAGTGAGCGGCGCTGACGTGGTCGGCCTCGCGTTTCACGTCGGCGCGCGCGTCGCCGCGAAAGCGCGTGCCGGCGAAGTCCTGGTTTCGAGCGCGGTCAAGGATCTGATGTCGCAGTCCGGAATCCGCTTTAAGGATCGCGGCGTTCACCGATTCAAAGGCGTGCCGGAGCGGTGGCGCCTGTACCGGGTCGAACATTAAAAGGTGTCCTGCAAAAGTGTGACATCGGTTACGGCCGGACGATCACGCAGCCGCACCCTTGATATCCCTTGATCTCATGAGGGCGACCGACGATGCTCCTTCGAGCGACAATCCGCAGCCAACTTCTCGAACAATCCGTTCCTTCAATGGTTGAATAAAGTGGACACGCGTGTCGCGGCGTGTCACTTCGGCTAATATCGTCCATCCGCATGCTTGCCACGAGCGTCCTCGTCTTATGGGCTATGCTCCTCACTTTCGCACTCATCCACCAACATCAGCGCACGCAGTCGGTCGGCGGCACTTTCTGACGTGAGGGAATGTCTGTTTGTGGCATATACCGACGGACCGCAGCGTGTCGCTATTCCGCCGCGACGCGCTGCAGGCGCCACTGCGTGATCAGGGCGCGCAGCGAGGCGGGCTTGACCGGCTTGTTGAGCACCTGCGCGCCGGCTGCGCGCGCTTCCTCGCGCACATGGGCTGAGCGATCGGCGGTGATCAGGATCGCCGGCAGGTCGCGCTTGAGGCGGCGGCGCAGCTCGGCGATGGCGACGACGCCGTTGCCGCCGTCGAGGTGATAGTCGACCAGAAACCCATCCGGCCCGAGGCCGCTCGCCTCGATCGCCGCCAGCGCCGCGGCGAGATCGGGCGCGGCGAGGACGCGGCAGCCCCAGCCGCCGAGCAGCGTCTCCATGCCGTCGAGAATGCTTCGCTCATTGTCGATGCAGAGCGCGACCGTGCCGGCGAGCCGTCCCGCGGCGGCGCGGGGCAGCGCCTGCAGCGCCGGCTTGGCGGCGGCGGCCTTCGCGCGAGGCACCGCGATGGAAAAGCGCGAGCCGCGGCCGGCATTGGATTTGAGCGTGACCTCGCAGCCGAGCACGCGCGCGATGCGCTCGACGATCGACAGCCCGAGGCCGACGCCGCGCGCGACCCGCGCGCCCTGGTCGAGGCGGTGGAATTCCTTGAACACCGCGCGCCGTTTGCCTTGCGGAATGCCGATGCCGGTGTCGTAGACCTCGATGCGCAGCTCGGCGCCGCGGCGGCGACAGCCGACCAGCACGCGCCCGGTGGGCGTGTATTTGATGGCGTTTGACACGAGGTTCTGCAGGAGCCGGCGCAGCAGCCGGCGGTCGGAGCGTACCGTCAGCGAGCACGGCATGAAGGTGAGGCCGAGATTCTTCTCGCGCGCGAGCGGCATGAATTCCATCTCCAGCCGCTGCAGCAATTCGTCGATGCGGAAGTCGGTCATTTCCGGCTGCATCGCTCCGGTATCGAGCCGGGAAATGTCGAGCAGCGCCGCGAAAATCTCTTCGACCGCCTCGAGCGAGGCGTCGACATTGCGGATGAGATCGGCGTCCTCGCCCTGGCACTGGCGTTCGATCAGGCTGGTGACGTAGAGCCGGGCGGCGTTAAGCGGCTGCAGGATGTCGTGGCTCGCCGCGGCGACGAAGCGGGTCTTCGAGACATTGGCGTCGTCGGCTTCGGCCTTGGCGCGCTCGAGCTCGGTGTTCAGCCGGGTCAGCTCCCTGGTGCGCTCGCGCACCCGCCGCTCCAGGGTGGCGTTGGCGCGCTCGAGCGCTTCGGCCGCCTTCACGCTCGGCGTGATGTCGGTGAAGGTCATGACCAGGCCGCCGTCGGGCATGCGGTTGGCGCGGACCTCGATCACCAGGCCGCGCTCGGCAAAGCGCTCGAGGAACGGCTCGGCCTCGGAGGTGTAGCGGGCGATGCGGTCGGCGATCTGGGCATCGAGGTCGAGGCCGCCGCCTTTGTCCCTGCCGACGATACGGCGCAGAATCTCCTCGAGCGCGATGCCGACGCGGGTGAGCGCCGGCGGCAGATCGAAGATCTCGCCGAATTGCCGGTTCCAGCAAAGCAGCGCCAAGCCCTTGTCGAACACGGCGATGCCCTGCCGGACGTGGTCGAGCGCGGTCTGCAGGATCTCGCGGTTGTAATGGATCGCGGCGTTGGCGTCGTCGAGCAGCTTGAGCGCGTCCTTGGTCGAGACCGTGCGCTTGCGCAGCAGCAGCGAAAGGACGAGCCGCGATGAAGCGGCGCCGATAGCGGAGGCTAGGAGATATTCGGCATATTGGATCAGCGCAAAGTCGGCTTCGGCCTCGGGCTCGAGGCTGACGCGGCGGGAGGCGGCGAAGCTTAAAAAGGATTCGCGGGTGCGCTCCTCGCCGAGATAGCGCGCCACCGTCGCGGTCAGCTCGGCGACGGTGACCGAGGCGCGCCGCAGCCGGAAGTTCGGCGTCATCGGCGTCAGCGTCGGGGGCACGAACAGATCCGCCTGCATGCTCTCGATCGCGGTGCGCCGCCGGCTCAACGAGAAGCCGACATAGAGCGCGACGTTGACGGTGAGGCTGAGCAGCACGCCGTGCACGAGCGGCGGCAGATCGAGGCCGAACAGCGCCTGCGGCCGCAGCCAGGACAGCCCGAACAATCCATGGGTCAGGATGCGGGCGCCGAGAATGTCGGCGTCGGAGAGGCTTGGCAGCAGGAGCGTATAGCCCCAGACCAGGATGCCGGCGCTCATCCCGGCGATGGCGCCGCGCGCGGTGCCGCGCCGCCAGATCAGGCCGCCGAAGAAGGCCGGCGCGAACTGGGCGATGGCGGCGAAGGAGAGAAGCCCGATCGAGGCAAGCTGCGCCGGACCGGCCGAGCGATAATAGACATAGGCGAGGCAGAGGATGGCGAAGATGGCGATGCGGCGGATCATCAACAGCTGCGCGCCGGCATCGCTCGGCCCGGCGCCGGCGGCGCGGCGCTTGAGCACGAGCGGGATCACGATGTCGTTCGATACCATGATCGCCAGCGCCACCGATTCGACGATCACCATCGCGGTCGCCGCCGAGAGGCCGCCGACGAACGCGATCAGCGCGAGGATCTCGGAATGCGCCTTTAGCGGCAGCGCCAGCACGAACATGTCGCCGTCGGCATCGGCGGAGAAGCTCAACACGCCGGCGGTCGCGATCGGCACCACGAACAGATTGATCAGCACCAGATAGAGCGGGAACAGCCAGGCGGCGCGGCGGATCTCGGCCTCGCTGTGGTTCTCGACCACGCCGACATGGAACTGGCGCGGCAGCAACAGGATCGCGAACAGCGACAGCACGGTCATGGCGCAAAACGAAGTAAGCGGCGGCGCGTGCGTCAGCAGCGCCGCGGTCGGCTCCCGCAAGGCCTGCGCGAACAGCGCCGTCGGCCCCGGGAACATGACGAAGGTGACGAACACGCCGACGGCGAGAAAGGCGATGAGCTTGACGATCGACTCGGTGGCGATCGCCAGCATCAGCCCGTCCTGGTGCTCGGTGGCGTCGATGTGGCGGGTGCCGAACAGGAC
>JASHXX010000480.1 GCA_030043335.1 Xanthobacteraceae bacterium | reverse complement strand
TCCGCATGCGAGCACGGCCGATCTCGATCGCGCGCTCGAAGCCGCCAAGAAGGGCCTCGCCGTCTGGCGCGCAACCGCGGCCTATGATCGCGCCAAGATCATGCGCAAAGCCGCCGATCTGATGCGTGAGCGCCACGACATGATCTCCAAGATCCTGGTGCAGGAGGAAGGCAAGGCCTACGTCGAGGCGCGCGCCGAGGTGATCACCTCCGCCGACATCATCGAGTGGTACGCCGAGGAGGGCCGCCGCGCTTATGGCCGCGTCGTTCCCGGCCGCGGCAAGGTGCGGCAGATCGTCGTCCAGGAGCCGGTCGGCATCGTGGCCGCGTTCACGCCGTGGAATTTCCCGGCACTGACGCCGGCACGCAAGATCGGCGGGGCGCTCGCCGCCGGCTGTTCGATCATCATCAAGGCGTCGGAGGAAACCCCGGGCTCCTGCATCGAGATGGTGCGCTGCTTCGCCGACGCCGGCCTTCCGGCCGGTGTGCTCAACCTCGTCTTCGGCGTGCCGGCGACCATTTCCGAACACCTCATCGCCAAGGATGCGGTGCGCAAGATCTCGTTCACCGGCTCGATCCCGGTGGGTAAGCATTTGGCGACCCTTGCCGCCAAGCACATGAAGCGCGCCACGATGGAGCTCGGCGGTCATTCGCCGGTGGTCGTGTTTGCCGACGCCGACCCGGAGAAATCCGCCGACACCATCGCCGCGTTCAAGTACCGCAACGCCGGTCAGGTCTGCATCTCGCCGACGCGCTTCTACGTGCAGGAGCAGGTCTATGGCCGGTTCCTGTCCCGGTTCACGGAGTACGCCAAGGGCCTCAAGCTCGGCGACGGCCTGGAGAAGGGCGTCGCCATGGGTCCGCTGGCCAGCCCGCGGCGCCTTGACGCCATGGAATCCTTCGTCAACGACGCCAAGGATCGCGGCGGCAAGATCGTCACCGGCGGTGCCCGCCGCGGCAACCAAGGCTATTTCTACGAGCCGACGGTGATCACCGACGTGCCGGACGACAGCAAGATCATGACGCAGGAGCCGTTCGGGCCGTTGGCCCCGGTGGTGACGTTCAAAACCTTCGATGAAGTGGTGGAGCGCGCCAACTCGCTGCCTTATGGGCTCGCCGCCTACGCCTTCACCAGCTCGGCGCAGACCGCCAGCCAGATCGGCGAGGTGTTACAGTCGGGCATGGTCGGGGTGAATTCGATCAACGTTTCGACGCCGGAGACGCCGTTCGGCGGCGTCAAGGAATCCGGCTACGGCAGCGAGGGTGGCATCGAAGGGCTGCAGGCCTATCTGAGCACGAAGTTCATCTCTCAGGCCTGAGACACTTCGCGCGTGCCGCGTCCGGATTGTTGCATTCGGCCACGCTCCGATTGGAGCGTGGCCGCTTTGGCGATTTGCCTGACATGCAGACAGCGCGGCTACTGAGGGCGGAGATCGCGGCGTGGACTATGCAGCCGTCCTGATCTACTTCGTTCTCGCCATCATCGTCTTCGGATTCATTTTCCGCGCACAATTGCGCGCCTGGTGGATCCGCCGCCGGCTGAAGGCGGCTGGTCTTACTCGCGACGGCGCCGAGCCGCCGCTTCTGACCCAGAGGCTCTACGAACTGAACAAGATCTTCGAGCCGTTCGGCTCGAATGCCTCGCATCCCAGCGCACTTTACGCGCAGCGGCAGTTCGTCGAGGCGGTCGACCTTTTGGAGGCGCCGGAGGTCTCACTCACGGTCGTGCTGCAATATGTCGAGGGCAACAGTTGGTCGCTCGCGAGCGCGGCTCTTGCCGCACTACGTAAGCGCCCGGACCGCGCCGATGCAGTCGAGCGAGTGCTGAAGCAGTGCGAATATTTCTCTCCATGGACGATGTACTTTGCGCTCGAGCTCTTGTTCGAGGCGGAGCCGCCGCTGCCGGCCGGGGCGCCCGTGACCCGCGCCCGCGACTGGTGGATCGACAACCGATGGATGCCGAACGTCGTGCGGGACTATTTCATGCGCTGCGTCGCGCGCGGCGACGTCGCCACATTCGCCTCAACACTGACCACGCCCGGAGTTGCCGCGCACGACACAATCAAACGCTTCCTCGAGCGCGTCGCGCATCCTTTTGCCGCAACGTTGATTCGAGAGATCAACGCCACGACGCCGCCGCCGACAGTTGAGGCGGCTCCAGCCAAGTCCGGCATATTGGACACGGTCGGCCACTACTGGCGCACCGAGCGCGGGCTCGATGCTCTGATCGAGCCGCAGGGCTGGGGCCAGGCCTTTGCGGTCGCCGCCTCCACCTTGCGGCAACGGCCGCCGCGCTCGCTGCTGATCTCCGGCGAGCCGCGGGTCGGCAAGACGTCGTTCCTGCAACTGCTGGCGCGGCGCGTTGCCGCCGACGGATGGGCCGTGTTCGAGGCAAGCGGCGCCGATCTCCAAGCCGACCAGGTCTACATCGGCCAGCTCGAAGGCCGCATCCGGCAGCTTCTCGACGATTTGGCAAAAGGCCACCGGCTGGTCTGGTACATCCCCGACATCGTGCAATTGGCGATGAGCGGCAGGCATCTCGGCCAAAGCGCGACCATGCTCGACCAGATCATTCCGGCGATCTCGGCGGGACGCTTACGCATCTGGTGCGAGGCGACCCCGAAGGGCACGGCGCGCCTCATGCAGATCAATCCGTCGCTGCGCGGCCTGTTGGAGACCGTCGCCATCGAGCCGTTGTCGCCAGCCGAGTCTCTCGTGCTCGCGCGCGACGTGGTAGCGGCCATCACCGCACAGACGAAGATCCGCTTCGACCCGGACTGCGCCGAGATTGCGCTCGATACCGCGCGGCAATACCTCGGCACCAACGGACTGCCCGGCTCGGCCTTGCTGATGCTCAAGCTCACTGCGGTCCGCGCCAAGGAGGAGACCGCGATCGCGCCGCATCGGGTGCTGGAGACGCTGGCGCAGCTTTCCGG
>JASHXX010000052.1 GCA_030043335.1 Xanthobacteraceae bacterium | reverse complement strand
GAGCCGCCGCGGGATATCGGCCTCTATGTCCTCGGCGAGCGCTCGCAGGCCAAACACGATGGTCGCTGAAATTCTTGATTGCGTTGTCAATGGCGCCACCGCATCGGGGATCAAGGGTGGCTTTTCCGCCCCGGGCGCGGGCGAAGGAGCAGGAGTCTGCGGCTGATCCTGCGATTGAGCGGGCGAGCTTGCATCTTGTGCGCGTGCGGGCGCAGTAACTATGCTCAAATTGAGCAAGAGCGGCACCGCGCCTAGAACGAGCCACTGTAGTGCCATCGCGATCCTGGCTGCCATCTTTCCGTTTCCTCCCCACTGCGCTGCAGACCACATGCCGCGCCGCCCGTGTCGATTTACTGCGCTCGTTGGGCCTCTACTCTGCCTCGCGGAAGACGAAGAGGAGTATTGGCACAATACGCCAGCGCGATGGCGGTTGCCGAACCTCGGAGAAAGTTGCAGGTACCAGTTCCAAGTGACGGTGAACGGCCATGACTATGCGACGTCGCGACTTCTTGACCGCAAGCGTCACGGCGGCAGCCGCGGGTGTGCTCTCAGTTGATGGCGTCGCTCAGCAATCCACCGCCGCCGGCGAAGAACACCCGGTCGGCGACTTTATTTTGCGACACACCGGAAACGGTCTGCAGATCGTTCACAAGAACCAGCCTGATCGCGTCCTGTGGGATACCGCGCCGGAGGGTGCCTTCTTAACCGCCGAGACTGCGCTTGCCGACGTCAAGGATTTCGGCACCCCGATGGGGTTCTTCTCAATTAACGACACGGTATCGGCTTCATACGAAAAGCCAACGATTGACGACATCGACATTACCGGCAGCACGGCGACAGTGTCGGGAACGCTGACCGGCGCCGCGGGTAGCGGTCAGTACACATTCCGATTCGAAGCCCTCTCGACGACCAGCTTGCGCTTCGTTATCAGCGCCGGCGCAGCGCTGGGCATAAACCGCATTACCCTGCGAGTCGCCTCCGTTGCGGATGAGGGCTTTTTCGGCTTCGGCCAACAACTGACTTACCTCAATCAAAAAGGACACCTTCTGCCGATCGTTGTGCAGGAACATGGCGTCGGTCGGGGCCGGCTGATCGTCACTCAGCGGGTTGATCTGTTTGCCAGCCAGGGCGGGGGAAATCCCTATATCACCGAAGCCCCAGCGCCGCATTTCATAACGAGCCGCCTTCGCTCGTTGTTCCTTGAAAACACCGAATACAGCACGTTCGATATGCGGCCGTTCGATCAAGTGGTGATGAAGGTTTGGTCCGGTACGATGACCGGCCGCATTCTGTATGGGACGAGGCAGGCGAGGCAGTGGTTTTTGACGTGGGGAGTGGCCGGTCCTCACTGCCTCAACTAGAATGCAAAACACTGCGGTCGACGCGTTTCCAGTTCACTTCGTCGATGTGGTTTATTTGCTCTTAGGCCGATCAACAAAAGTCCACGACTGCGGATGACGCGGAAGAATCCATCTGATGTCTAACCAAATGAACTCGTTCATTCTTTATCTGTCCGGTTTACTGGGTAGAAAGCGCTCGTAAGCATTTTCCTCATCGGGCGCGACAATCCCTCAGGAGCCCCCGATGAGGAAGCTAGTTTTGCGTTTTGCGGCTGACGACACCGGCGCGACCGCCATTGGTACGGCCTTGTCGCGGCCGGCATTTCGATAGCGTCATCGCTGTGGTGAATGGCCTTGGCACTCAACTGAGCAGCAACGTTCAGCAGCATTTCCAGCCAGCTCGGCGGCGGCAGCAGCTAACGGACGCCAGTGCTCCGGGTGAAGGCGAGGCTCCGGTCAATCGGCCGGAGCCTTTGCACGCCCTCTCTCTGATCGCGGACGCTGGTATCGGTGCCCCGGCTAGTAAGGAACCCCAAGCGCGCATGGGGGCCTAAACGCGCTTGGGGGAGACAGGCGGTATAGCTAGGGTGAAACGCACTGCCCCGACCACAACCCGATCACGCGGCGGCCGACGGCGCCATTGCGATCACGGATTAACGTTTCTCGATAACGATGCGGGGCAGCGCCGGACTGGCGTTTGCGCCGCATTAACATTCGCCGCGCAGCTCTGGCACCGGCCATCCGAACTTACGCCACCACGATATGATGACGGCCGCGTCAAAACGCTCTCCAATGTTCAGACACTCGATCTCGGAAGGAACTAGAAGGGGCGACGCCCCAACCGTCGACAATTTGTGTGTGAGTTCGAGCGCCTCATAAAAGGAGTTGGCGAAGCCCACCGGCCCCGAGGGACTTCGCGTGAGATAGATATTGCGTTCCATAAGAGGGGCGCTGTCCTTAGCAATCAAAAGGGGTCAACATAGGACCCCAAGCGCGGAAGGGTACTCACCGCATGGCTGTCCGACGCCAAGATACCCGATATTTTGACAGTTGCCGGCCTCGTTGCCGCTGCGCACAGTTATGGCGGGCAAGCATTATGGCGGCATTTTTTACCAGTGTCCAACCACCGGCTTGCGAGTCGTGGGGACTTTTCCTGCGAGCGTCCGGCTGCCATTACCAGACCTTTAGTATTGCTCGCGCTCGCGGTCGTCGTCGGTGTTCGGCGTGGGGAAGAGGTATCCCAGACCGACGGTTGTGTTCCCTGAGCAACACCAAAAAGAAATCGTGCCAGTCAAGCGTTTGGCACGCATCGTCGAGGTGCTCGGTTTGGGTTGTGGTGTTCAACGATCTTGAAGGATGTTAATTGGGACCCGAGGACGAGATCGAAATGTTGAGGGCCTCGCCGGGCCTCGGGGAAATCCAGAATGGATGACGACAGAGCAGCCTTCAAGGAAGCATGGAAGTACCGAGCAGCTCTTCGCCGATTCCAATCGGCATTCGAGGCCGCCGAGGGCCTCGCCGAAGCTGAGCGGCAACTCCTTTTGGAGCAGGTCGCCAGTTGGTTACTCCAACATATGCCAATTGGTTGGTCGGAAGAACCAAAGACGGCAGAGGTCGTGGCCACTGAGACAAACCGGGCGGGCGCCCAGCCTCTTCAAGAGGAAGATGGCGAACCGCACGAGGCTGCATGACCCCTTGGTGAGGCCGCAAATGGAAAATCTCGGCGCGATCTTTGCAAGAGCGGATATTTCCGAGGCGCTCGGTGCTGGAGCTCTTTTTCTCAGTAGATGCCGCGAGGGCGCCAAGTAATCCCCTGTTGACGCTGGGACAGAACCCCGAGGTGAGGCTCCCTCGGGGCTCCAGCTTCCGGGCGACAGGGGTGTCGGGGGACGGGATGTCACCCGGACGCGCTCCCTATCTGAAGCCGCCACGGCTACGAAACCGCGTCACCCCCCCCAATTGTGGGGGGCCTGCCAATATGGTTAACGCCGTCCCCCAGGCAGATCAGATTTGCTCTTCCCGAGATCGAGTACCTAGGAAATGGGAGAGCGCTTAGTGCAACTGCCGCGGTGTTGTGGTGACTCATCCATCCTAGTCTGATTTGCGCGTTGCGAGCCGCGGTCTAAGGGCTCCTGCAGCCGCCGCTCCAACCGGAGCAATATCGACAACTGGTGCATCAGCTCCGAAACCCATTCCTCCGCAACGGTGCCGCCATGACCGAAATCTCGTGCCGTTTTTTTTAGCTATGTTGCGCTGCATCAAAGGCCCTTGCGCGCAACTCAGCGGGCGATGCCACGATCATTTCAGCTACCCTTGGGATGCCTGCGACCGCGGCGTTGAAGATCTGACGTTGCTCCGCATTCAGCGCGCTCAAGTTCAACCCCATAATACTCTCCACAAGCCAGACGATCGGGAGGCGGCGAAAGCGTAGGCCAGTCTGGCCGCTCTTGCAGCTGACCGAAGACGGCGATCCAGCGATTGTCGGCGGTTGTGGCCAAAATGCCACGTTCTAACGGAATGAAAAAACCCGCGACCAGATCGGTTGCTCGACGATGACGGCCACAGCGACTATCAATGTGGCAGGTGGCGAGCAATTTCGAGAGCTGGCCTAGGATCCAATAAACTATAATATGGAAGTCAACTGGAAGCGTCTGATCGCATGTGCTTGCTTTCTGTTCGAGGCAGTGAAAACGCGGCAAGGTGAGTCCCAGCAGCCGAGAAACTACGCCTCATGAGAGTTCGAAGCGCGTGTGTACCCACCGCTTGAGCTATTCATTTCATTGCAGCCATTTCAGGTGCTAGGCGACGCGGCGATCACATTTGACGAAACACGCGATGCGCCAATTGAAGAGTAAAACAGACGCGGCGGCGCCGAACGAAGGACGCCGGCTCAGTTTGTTTATCGGCGGAATGTTGATCGGTCTTTACACGGTGTACATAGTGGCTACGCTGTTGTCGCCGTAAAGGTGTCGAGCGAGCCGCACGGGCCGCGACGTTGAGGAAGCACGTCGCCGCGAATACAGGCAAGACGTGCCGCGGTGGCGTTCGCTGATCCTCTCCTCAAACCGCGAGTAGGCGCTTATTCCACCGTTACCGACTTTGCCAGATTGCGTGGCTGATCGACGTCGGTGCCCATGATCACCGCGGTATAATAGGCGATGAGCTGCATCGGAATGGCGTAGACGAGCGGCGTGATGACCTCGGCTGGTGTTGTTGGAACCGTGAGCGTAAGGTGCGATTGCCCGCGGGCGACGCTCGCTCCCTCGGCGTCGGTTACCAGGATCAACCGGCCGCCGCGCGCGGCGACCTCCTGCATGTTGGACACGGTCTTTTCGAATACCCGATCGTGGGGCGCGATCACGATCACCGGCATGGTCTCGTCGACCAGCGCGATCGGGCCGTGCTTGAGCTCGCCGGCGGCGTAGCCTTCGGCGTGCAGGTAGGAGATTTCCTTGAGCTTGAGCGCGCCCTCGAGCGCGATCGGAAAATTGGTGCCGCGGCCGAGATAGAGCACGTCGCGGCTCTTGGCGAGATCGCGGGCGAGCTGCTCGATCTGCGGCTCGAGCGCCAGCGCCTCGCTGAGATGGCGGGGGACTTCGATCAGCGCGTGCACCAGCCGCTTCTCCTCGGCCTCGCTCACCACGCCGCGAGCGCGGCCAGCGGCGATCGCCAGCGCCGCCAGCGCCGCCAGCTGGCAGGTGAACGCCTTGGTCGAGGCAACGCCGATCTCCGGGCCGGCAAGCGTCGGCATTACCACGTCGCTCTCGCGGCCCATGGTCGAGGTCGTCACGTTGAGGATCGAGAGGATGTGCTGCTTCTGCTCACGCGCATAGCGCAGCGACGCCAGCGTGTCGGCGGTCTCGCCCGACTGGGAAACAAAGATCGCCAGCTCGCCGGCATC
>JASHXX010000051.1 GCA_030043335.1 Xanthobacteraceae bacterium | reverse complement strand
CTGCAGAAGCTCAAACCGCCCAACGTGGTCGTTGGCACCAAGGTCCGGCTGCTAAGCAGCGACTTTCATCGCATTGCCGAGGCGGTGGCGAGGTCACTCGAAGGCAGTCTGGCACGACTACGGCTCGATCGCGTGGACATCTTTCATCTGCACAACGCAGTTACTGAAACCGGCGGCGGAGAGTCTCTGAGCATCCGACAGGTGCTCGAAGACGTCGTCCCGGCGTTCGAACGACTGCGCCAGCAAGGCAAAACGCGCTTTCTAGGGCTTACCGCAATCGGCGACACTGCAGCACTGCACAAGGTGATCGACGCGCGCGTCTTCGACAGCGCTCAAGTTGTTTACAATATGCTAAATTCGTCCGCTGCCAACGAGCTGCCGCCAAATTATCCGGCACAGGACTATGAACGGCTGTTCGATCACACTGGACCGGCTGGCGTTGGCGTTGTCGCTATTCGAGTGCTTGCCGGAGGGGCGCTATCCGGATCAGCCGAGCGTCATCCGATTGCGAGTCCGCCTCCTGAGCCGATCGGCTCGGCGATGAGCTACGACGCCGATCTCGCACGCGCCCGCCGTCTCCTGCCGCTGGTCACGGAGGGGTTTGCCGCCAGCCTGACCGAAGCCGCCACGCGATTTGCGCTTTCGCATCCAGCGGTAGGCACCATCCTGGTCGGTATGGCGACGCCACAACAATTCGAGGATGCGCTCGCCGCGGTTCAAAAAGGTCCGCTGGCCCCTACGGCACTAGACAGACTTAGAGCGCTGCAGCAGGCATTCGCAGGCGAGATGCGCTGATTAGAATGTCGGATGTAGGACGGTAAATAGGTCGAAAGTGCTACGCCCCGCCTGTCTTCAATCGCACCGCAGTCTTACTATACGTCATTCACTTTGTGACCGCGCCCCCATTCGAATCGGACAGTGGCGCGGATGGTGGCGAGGTATGGCACGCGGGAATCGAAGCCCGCAGGTCGTCCTCCAAATTCGCGCGATCGATGTAACTGTTGACGAGGACGTTTCCTGAACCGTCCGCAATGAATAACTGCATCCCCATCAAGCTTACGGAAAACCCGTAATTCGGAACCACGGTGTGAGTGATGCTGATCTCCACATCGTAGTCACTTGGGCTCCAAATTGTGAACAGCCAGTCGTTGATAACTTGGTAGCCTTGCCCGGTCAAAACTTGTTTCACATACGCGTTCATGGCGTTGTCAGATTCATCATCCGAGCTGAACTTTAACTTCACCACGCAGGTGGGCGTCGCGGCAGACGCGGCGGTCGGGTTCCAGATCAGGAGTGATATGAATAATGGCACCACCCAATAGATAAAACCCCTGAAGGTCGAAGATCGGAGCGGGGAGATTTGAAGGTGACATCCACAAGATCTTCTATTTCGACGAATGACTTTACGGTGCAGATTGAATTTTTTTACCAAAGGCCAATCCTGTGGAGTTAGAGTATTCGGATAGGTCAGTAATACGAACGATTCATCGATGAACAGCCGTGGCCAACCACTTAATTTTGCTGCTGTGGGTGGGGCTATCCCTTTGGCACGAACAAATCTGCCGCGCCGGGCTTGAGCACCACGTAGCAGCGCCGCCACGGCGCGTCATCGAGTAGGCGCCATTCGTGGCCAGTGCCAGCGGTATCGGTCGCGATCAACGTGTCGCCCGGGCGGATGACGAATGTCTCGCCGTCACGCGTGGTGAATTCTAGCGTGCCGACAAGCGTGATCACGTATTGGGTTTCCGGCGCATCGTGCCAGTCGAATGCGGAATGCGGCGGCGACTCCTTGAAATGGATTGCCACTACGTCTGTGCGACGGTCGAGCGTCACCGTCCCTTCGCACACGTGCGAGGCATTGTCTTCGCCCGTATATAGCTTGAATGCATGCATGGACGGTCGCCCTTATTGGGAAGCTTCGGTGCCCGGCCAAGCGGCTTGCAGCTTGGCAAACGTTCCATTCTGGCGCAATTCCTCGATGACGACATCGACGGCGTCGCACAGATCCGCGCGCTCCGGCGCATATGCGATCCCGAGCTGCTCGTGGGTCCGCACCTGCATGACGACAGCAAGCTCCGGCCGGTCGCGCGTGAGCCACGAGATCACCGGGAACAGCTTTATGACGACTCCGATGCGCCCGGCCTCTAGATCGTCGAGCGCCGCGCCGATGCCGTGATACGGATAGTAGCGGATGGCTGCGATGTAGCCCTGGGTCAGGAGCCGTCGAGCAATGATATCAGACGTGTTGCCCTTCTGGATACCGGCGGTAAGCCCCCGCAGTTCGGCTGTCGACGTCACGCGCGGCGCTAGGCGCCGGTTGACCGCAACGCCTTGGTTGAATTCCAGGTACGGCTTTGAGAAACACGCGACCGCCGTGCGTTCCGGGGTGATCGTGGTGCCAGAGATCACCGCATCGCAAGTGCGTTCCTTGAGCGCCGCAAAGATGCCGTTGAAATCTTCACCGGAATAAGCGAGCGGTCGCAGCTCGAGCGAAAGCCGCTTGCACACCGCGCGCATCAGCTCGATGTCGAAGCCGGTAGCCAAGCTATCCTTCATGACGTCGAACGGTGGGTCCGGATAGGCCGAAAGAATTGTGAGCGTGCCAGGAATCAGTGTTCGCATTTCGCGCCTCAAGCCTGCGAATGCCTCGCGCAGTGGCAAGGGAGAGACACCCGAACTGGACTGCCGTCAGTCGAGCTCACGCGCATCGACAAGAGCGAGCACTTCATATCATATCGTCGGGCACGATCTTAGTTCGTATCACGTCGCGTGACGTTTTTAATTCTTAATCACTTTGAACCGGTTCGCGTCCGCGTTGCTCAGGAAAGTGCGCTGCGTTGGTGGCAGGCGACCTTTGTGCAAGAATACATTCGGCTAAGCACTACATGGCAATCGGCTTCCGTTTTACTGGCAGGAGATCAGCAATGGTTGCAGGATGCGTACGCCCAATCGCCGTATTGGCGTGGGGAGTTCTTGTTCTGCTGGGCATTAACGCCGAAGCCTGGGCGCAACAAGCGCCTGATTATGCGGCGCTCCTTGCGGCGCCGGACCGTAGCGATGCGGATCGGCAGGCCGACAAGCGTCGCGATCCGACGCCGTTTTTGACTTTCGCAGGCGTGCGTCCCGGCATGAAGGTGCTCGATATGGGTGCCGGCGGCGGCTACAGCACGGAATTGATGGCGCGCGCCGTAGCGCCGAATGGCGTTGTCTACAGTCAGAACCCTCCCGATCTCCCCGAAAAACCCAAAACCGCGTTCGAAACGCGGTCCAAGGCTCCCGCGATGAAAGACGTGGTGGT
>JASHXX010000479.1 GCA_030043335.1 Xanthobacteraceae bacterium | reverse complement strand
CGCCGGCTGAAACATCGGCACGCCGTTCTGCGTCACCATGACGCCGCCCTTGTTCAGGCAGCGCTTGCAGGCGGCGTAGAATTTCCGGCTGAACAGCACCTTGCCCGGGCCCTGCGGATCGGTGGAGTCGACGACAATGACGTCGAAGCGCCGATCAGTGCGTGCGACGTATTTCATGCCGTCGTCGATGACGCTCTCGAACCGCTGGTCGGCGAACACGGGCGTGGTGAATTCCGGGAAATGCTCTTTGGCGAAGGCGACGACGGCGGGGTCGATCTCGACCTGAGTGAGGCGCCTGACCGTCCGGTGCTTGAGCACCTCCTCGGCGATGCCGCAGTCGCCGCCGCCGATGATCAGCACCTCGCGCGCATCGCCATGCGCAAACAGCGGCACGTGCGCCATCATCTCCTGGTAGATGAACTCGTCGCGCTTGGTGATCTGGGTGGCGCCGTCGAGCATGAGCATTTTGCCGAAGAACTGGTTCTCGAACAGCACCAGGTGCTGATGCTCGGTCTGCGTCTCGTAGAGCAGCCTGTCGACCTCGTAGCTGATGCGAAAGCCGAGGTCGTCGAACAGCGTCTCGGCGATCCAGCGCTTCCCGGCCATGATGGTCCCTCGGCTTTTTTCAGATCTCATTGTTCGGGCTGTATAGGGAAACGGGCCGCATAGAGAAACGGCCGGGACCCCGCCCGGCCGCTCGAGCTTTTAATCCGGCGCCGCTCGGCTCAGGCGCTTTGGCCGCGCAACATCTCGTTGACGGCGACGCGCTCTGCCGAAAACGCCTGCCGCAGCACCGGAACGCAGGCGTCGGGATTGGCGGAGCCGCACATGAACACGTCGAGCGCGGCGTAGCCCGCCTCCGGCCACGTGTGAATCGAGATGTGGCTCTCCGCCAGCACGGCGACGCCCGATACGCCGTTCGGGTGGAAATGGTGCACGTGGATGTGCAGCAGCGTCGCGCTCGCGGCCTCGACGCAGCGCCGCAGCGTCGCCTCGATGTGCTCGATGTCGTCGAGCCGTTCGGCGCCGTGCAGGTCGATGATCAGATGCACGCCGGCGCAACGCACGCCGTTGCGCACCGCGAAATGGTCGCTGCGTTCGTCTTGACGATCCTCCGCCGGCGCCGGAGCCGCCACTTTGAGTTTGGTCTTCCTGTCTGCCTTTCGGGCGGTACCTGGGATCCCCAAGCCCTTCCCCGATCGCAAGAGGGCGCTTTGGCTCATGCCGTCCTCCCCAACCAGAGATGAGAACCCGAGACTCCGGCGAGCCGGCGCCACGGAACGCGAAAGCCGCCCGATCGCGTCCAGAAGGACTGATCAACAGCGGCGAAATCCCCAAATAAATGCAAACACCCGCGAGTCAAGGGAATTCTGCACGAAAGACTTTAACGCTTCCTCTCGCGCGCAGCGTCGCGCAACGCTGGCGCGGCGAGCGCGCCGCGGCGGGCTTTACGCCGCCGACAGCCAACTGAAACAAGCGTCAGGCGCGGCGTCACGAGGCACGAGCGATTGCGCTCGACCCCGGAGCCGGGCGAGCGAGCGCTAGCCGTAGACCGCGACCGCGGGCGGGACCATCGCCGCCGCCGGCTTCTTCACCCTGGTACGGAAGAAACCGAGCACGCGGCGGGCGGTGTCGGGCTGCAGCCGGTTAAAGCTCGCCAACGCGGTGTCGAGATCTTTCGCCGACATGCCGCGGTCGGCTGCCCGCAACAGCAGGATGGCCTTGGTCGTGGTCGAGGACAGGCCGGCGACTTTGGCGAGGATGAGCACGATCTCGGCGCCCGGATCGAGCAGCGCCCGCTCGACCACGTCGATCGGCGTGTCGCACAAGATCGACAACGCGATCGCGGTTTCCTCGAATTTGCGTTCGCGCGCGTACTGGTAGATCTCGGCCTCGCCGAGGCGACGGATGCGGTTCTGCCGCTCGACCGCGGCCTGCGCGGCGGCGAAATCCGGCGAAGCGTTGCGGGCCTCGTTGCGAAGGCCGCCGACCACCTCGGCGACCACGCCCTCGATTGCGCTGCTGGCTTGCGGGTTCTCCGCGGCAAGGCGCGAGCGCACCGCACGCGAAGCCTTCTCCAGCAGCACGAGGAAATGCGGGCGCGGGATGTCGCTGCGCATGCCGACCTCGACCGCGAGATCATCGTCGCCCGCGGAGCGCTTGACCAGCATGCGGAACCCGGCGTCGGAAAAGCGGGCGCCGCCGTTCCTGACCACCGAATGCACGACGTCGCGGTCGCCGCGCTCGACCAGCACGTCGGTGACCGCCTCGCTCAGCGATTTGCGCTGCGCGATCGCGAACAGGTGCTGCTGGCTCTTGCTGCTCGCGCTCGTCACGAGGACGCTGTCGTCGAGCCGCTCGGACTGGCTCAGCACCGGACGAGCGACCTCAACGTCGTCGTCGATGGCGAGCATGTGCATCACGTGCGCGGGAGCGTTCACAATCGGCGCCAGTCGGTGCGCCAGCCGGGCGCGCGCTTTCGCTTCGATGGTGCCGACGAGCCGCACCATCACGTCATCGAAGATACCGATCTGCTCGTCGGAATAGCGTGGCGCGCCGCCCACGAAGAGGTCGGTCACGCGCGTGAGCATTTCAATCCGGCGCGCGTTGGTGCCGGAGGTGACCGCAGCCTCAAGCTCCTCGATCAGAGGCAGGGTTCGAGTCATGCCGGTTGCCGCAAGGCCGTTGAAAGCCCGATAAGAATGGCGCGGGAAGGGTGAAAAAAGGCTTGCGGCCCCCCGGTCGCGGACCGCAGGGAACGGTTAAGGAAGGGTTGAACGCGGGAGCGGGTGAGGTCGCAGAGAATCCAGAGCGGTCGGGCGGGCGTCGGCGAGGCCGCGGGCTTGCTATCGTTTCCAGGTTAGCGGGCTTGCTAGCGTTTCCAGGTTATCAGCGTGATCCCCGCGACCGCGTCGATGTCGCGCCGCGGCCCGGCCTTGAGGCCGTGGCGAGCGAGCAAATCCTCGGGCGACGAATTCGGCCCCACTCCGGGGAATACCGGCCGTCCAACGGGAATCCGGACATGTGCGGCGCGGGTCAGATGAAAAGCATCGTAAAGCGGCAGAAACAGCCCGAAAACCTCGGTTCCGCCAATGATTGCGACTATGCCGTCACTGTCGCCGACGCCCAGCGCCTCGAGTGCCGCCTGCAGCGTGGCGCCGGCGGGATTCCACAGGAGCGCATTGGCGTTCGCGGGATCGCCGGCAAGCGCAGCAACGCCACGGGTCACGATCAGCCGCTTGCGGGCGGCGGACCGCGGCCCGCCTTCATGCGAATGACGTCCGTGCACGACCGCCGCGGCGCGGTCGAGCTCGGTCTGCAGGAACCTCTGGTCGGCCGGATTGCGGATCGCATCCGGCATCCTGCCGGCGGCGTCGGCAATCATGCCGTCGGCGGAGATGATCGCGTAACCCTCGACGGGGTGCTGCGAGATCATGCGGCAACGATAACCGGGGGCGCGCGGCAAGTCATTGCGGAGGATTCTTGGCCCGATATAAACCGGGCCGCGCTTGCCGTGCCGGCCTAAAGGCCTGCCCCTCCAAGAATCCGCCCCGCTGCCGCAAAAATTCCTTGTTCTTGGCCACTCGGCGCCCACAAGGCATGGTGGATTTCAACCGGGCGTTTGAAAAATATTGGTTCTAGGATTATTAAGGTCCGGCCGGAGGATGGGGTCATGACGCGCGGTATGCCCTTGCTGGTTCGATTCTTCTCCAAG
>JASHXX010000478.1 GCA_030043335.1 Xanthobacteraceae bacterium | reverse complement strand
TCACCGGGCCGGACGGCGCGGCGCAGGGTGCCGAGCGGCGCTACAACATCGTCTGGTATCGCCCGGCGGATGAGGGCGGCGAGCTTCCGGCTCTGCTCACTGACGAAGGCGGCGTTACGCACGCGATCTCGATCCCCCCGCCGCTCATTCGCCGCGACGCCGTTGCGGCGATGCGCGCGGCTGCGGAACGGCTCCTGGCGCCGCAATTCCGCGTGGTCGTACGCTTGATCGAAGAGCCGCTGCTGCAGCCGATCTACGATCTCGCGAGCCCGCGCCTTGCGTTCGGCCGCGTCGCCATCCTCGGCGACGCCGCGTTCGTGGCGCGGCCGCATGTCGGCGCCGGCGTGTCGAAAGCGGCCGACGACGCGGCAGCGCTCGCCGCGGTGCTCGACGCCGATAACAACGTCGCGGCGGCGCTGCGCCGCTTCGAGGCCGAGCGGCTGCCGGTCGGCGCGCGCATCATCGAGCGCGCCCGCCATCTCGGCGCCTACCTGCAGGCGACGCAGAGCGCCGCGGAGCGCAGTCGCTCGGCGCGGCACCACATCCCGCAAGCGGTGCTCGCCGAAACCGCAACGCTGGATTTTCTGCGCGCGTGAGCTTGCCGCAAACGCGGCTGCGATCGCGCCGTCCCGCCGGACGGCGACCGCATCCCGCGCTAAAACACCCGCCGCGACGCCGAATAGATGAGCCGCGACAGGAAGCCGAAGGCTGAGAGGGTCGGCGCCGCGCGAAAAAGCGAAAAGGCGACGGCGAGCGACAGAATGAACACCGCCGCGGTCACCACCAATAGCCCGGGATAGGTGATGGCGCCCGCGGCGAGCCAAATCAGACCGCGGACATAGACGACGCCGGTGATCGCCAACGCTGCGACCAGGAACGCGGTGCCGAACAGCATCGCGCCCAGCGAACTTAGCATGCCGCCCAATTCGTCGGGCGGATGCGGTGCCCGCTGGCCGCCGGTTTTGCGCTCGCGCGCACGGGCCGGTGCCGGCGTTGGCGGCGTTGGTTTTGCCGGCGGCTCGGCCCGCCGCGGCGACCGGAAGGTTCTGGCAAAGTAGCCCGCGGGTTTGCTTCGCGGTGCGGGCGTTACGTCAGTGGCAGGCGGCGGCGCCGCCTGCGCCGGCGGCGCTTCGGTCGCGGCCCCGGCTTTGGCGGACAGTTCCGCCTCGAGCCGCAGAATCGCGGCTTCGAGCTGCGCCAGCTCCGGCGCTATTTTTTCCGGGTCGAGCTTGCGCAGCTCTTCAAGGACGACCCCGCGCGCGCGGTCGTAAATCTCCTGGCGCGTCGCTGCGCTGTTGTCCGATAGTCGCGAAATCGCGCGGGCAAGGACGGAGTAGTAGTCAGCCATTGCGCGCCGGCCCCGGCAAGACCCCAGCGCCGCGATGCTATGGGAATTGCCCGCCGGAATCCAGCAACCCGGCGCGCCACGAATTGCGCCGGGCCGCGAAATGCGGGCCCGGCGCGAAGCGGCACCCGGCTACTTGTCCTTCGACATGCTGTCTTTGGACATCGTGTCCTTCTTCATGCTGTCCTTGGACATGCTGTCTTTCGACATGCTGTCCTTCTTCATACTGTCCTTGGACATGCTGTCTTTGGACATGGTGTCCTTCTTCATGCTGTCCTTGCTCACGTCGTCGGCGAGCGCGACCGGCACGGCGAAAGCAAAGGCCAGCGCGATGGCCGCTGCCGGCAGGGCGAGGCGCGAACGGATGATCATCCTCTCTCTCCGTTAGGTTACGATGGTATCGATCCCATCGGTCTTAATTCGAACCGCCCGGCAGAAAGGTTACAGGTCCGGCGAAAGAATTTTGCAAAAACCGGCCGCCAAGCGCGCGTGCCGCGGCAATGACCACCGCCACCGCGACGGCGTGCACGGCAAGGTCGGTCGCCGCAGCGTCAAACGGATGGAACAAGTTCAACAGCGTCGCCGCCGCGGCCGCCGCGGCGAGGCCGGCCATCGCCGCCGCCAAATACGGCGTCAGCGAATAACCCCGCCGCAGCATCACGATCAGCGCCGCTGACAGCGGCACCGACAGGCCGACAATGAAGGCGAGGCAGTCGCGGGTTTCGCCGATCGCCGCGACATGGGTGCCGGGCAACACATAGGCGCGCAGACAGCCGAGGCCGCTTGCCGCGACCCACAACACCGCCGCCGGCAGCGGCAGCAGCACCCAAGCGCGCGACCGATCCGGCAGGTTGAGCACAAACGCCGCAAAGGCAGCCGCCGCAGCCGTCGCGATCGAGCCGAGCGCGGCAAGCCACATGTCCGAGCTTGCGGCCATGCGCTGCCATGTCGCCGCGCCGTTGCTGAACATAGCCAGCGCCGCGGCGATGGCCGCCACCAGGAGGAGCCAGAACAGCGTGCGCAGCAGCGGCCGCGGCAGACGGCGCACCGGCGCCAGATTTGCCGCCAGCGCTCCGATCAGGCGATCGTGCCGGCCGTCCATTTCAATCTCCGCGGTTGATCTTGAGGCGAAGCGCGTTCAGCGCCCGGTGCAGGTTGACCTTGAGCGATCCCGTGCTGCGGCCGGTCAACACCGCGGCATCGCCGAGCGACCTTTCCTCCAGCATGAGATGGCGTACCGCCTCGCGCTGACGGCGCGGCAGGTGCGCGAGCGCCGCGCCAATCCGCGCGGCATCTTCCCGGCGGTGAAGCCCGGCGGCCAGATCGATGGTTTCGTCGGCGTGGCTCGCATAGGCGAACGGCGCATGCACTTCGCGTCGGCCATGCCGGCGCGTCCGGCGCAAGCAGTCGACGGCACGCCGTTCGACGATGACCCGCAGCCACGCCTCGAACGAGCGCCGCGGGTCGTAGGTCGCGCGCGCGCGATGGACCGTCAGCAGCACCTCCTGCACCACATCGTCGGTGCTCTCGGGCGGGACGCCCTGGCGCCGGGCCAGGCCGGCGATGAATGGTACGCAATCGCGCAGCAGTGTCTCATAAGCCACGCGGTCGCCGGCCTGCGCGGCGGCCATCAAGGCCGATCGCCGGGCGTCGGAGGCGGTGCGGGTCTGCTCGCCGGCCATGCGTGTATCGACGCACCGCCGCTTGGTTGCTGAGGGCGCCGCGACCGGTGCGAGCGCCATCGAGCACGGGACCGCGAATGGGAGCAACGCCTTGCCTGCTAACGCGCGGATCACTTTTGCTTGCGCCATGCTTCGCCACTCGAGCCGCCACGAGGTATTTCGCTCCCCGACCGGGCGCGGTTACATCTTCGGGAAGCAAAGGGAGCGGCCGAGCGGCCTAGTCTGACGTGCTGCGCGGCCTGCGGCCCGGCGCAGCGTTGACGGCCAGGAACAGCTCGCTCGCAGCCCGGGCCCGGTGTTCGGCTTCGTTGGCGCTCGGCGCGTCGGTGACGCGCAGCAGCAGGCGAACCAGGAGATCGTTCCAGAGCGCGCCGAAGAACACCTCCGCCATCGCCGCTGCGTCGCCGGGCAGCAGAATGCCGCGCGCCTGCGCCTCCTGCACCATCCGCACGACGGCGGCGCGATTGGTCTGCCGGCCGGCGGTGTCGAGGGTGCGCGCGATCCCCGGCGCCGTCTCCGACTCGGCGATGGCGAGCCGATAGACCGCGAGCACGTCCGGGTCGCAGGTGCCGCGCACGAGCGCGACGCCGAGCGCGGTCAGGATCGCCTCGAGCTCGTCGCGGTTCCGCGGCGTTGGCAGCTGCAGCGGCGCCCGCATCCGTTCGGCGCGCGCCACGATGCAGGCAACCAGCATCGCCTGCTTGTCGTCGAACAGCGCATAGAGCTCGCGCTTCGACACTTTCGCCCGCGTCGCGATCTCGAGCGTGCTCGCTCGGGAAAAGCCGCGGTCGCGGAACGTCGCGAACGCGGCGGAGAGCACGCGCTCGCGCACCGGTTTGCGCGGCCGCTGCCGATCGCGGCGCGCCGTCACCGGTTTCCTGCGCTGGGTCAAAGCCTACTCCGTTCCGGTACCGCGACGTACCGGCTTATCACTTTTTCGTGCCGGCGCGTAAATCGCCGGCTCCGGTACTATACAGTACCACGGGTCCTGTGGTACTTGCTAGTACCCAAAACCGGCGCAGATCGAAGCTGCGCGATGGCGGTGCAACCGCCGCAAGGAGGCCTGGTCATGACCACGCTCGATACGCTTGCCGCCTTTTTCGATGTTGTCGGCCGCACCGGCGCGCTGCGCATTCTGATCGTGGCAGCGGTGTTGTTCGGGCTCTGGCGCGGCCTCGACTACGCCGGCTTTGCCCGGTCGGAGCGGACGCGCACATGGCTGTTCGTGGCGGTTCCGTTGCTCGCCTGGTTTGCGCTGGTCTGGACGCTGGCGCCGACCGGCGTGTTTCGGGTGTTTCCGGTCGTGCCGCTGGCAATCGTCGTCCCGGTCGCGATCGGTTTGGTGCTGCTAATGCGCTCGCACCGGATCGCTGCGGCGCTCGATGCGCTGCCGCCGAGCTGGCTGGTCGGCTTGCAGGTCTACCGGGTGTTCGGCGGCGCCTTTCTGGTCCAGCTGGCCTTGGGACAACTCGCCCCGGTTTTTGCCTTGCCGGCGGGGACCGGCGACGTGCTGGTCGGCGTCCTTGCGCTGCCGGTTGCGTTTTATCTGGCGCGCCGCGAGGACGGTGGACGCGCGATCGCGGTGGGCTGGAACGTGCTCGGCATTCTCGATCTCGCGGTCGCGATCACGCTGGGCTTCCTGGCTTCGACCGGGCGGCTCGGCGGCGCGCCCCGCCCGCTGGGCTATCCGTTGGTGATGGTTCCCGCTTTTGCGGTTCCGCTCTCCGTGATCCTGCACGGCCTGTCGCTGTGGCAGCTCAAGCGCGGGGCAGGCCGCAACCCCATCGCGCGCGACGTCGGCCCGGCGCTGGCGGCTGGCCGGGCGGCTTGAGCGTGCGGGGGCGCAAGGTATTGGGCCGGATCCTTTGTGGAGGAGAAGACGTGACGCGGACATGGCTTGCTGCGATCCCGATCTGGTTGTCGCTCCTGAGCGCCGCGAGTGCGGCGGACCTGACCGTCAACATCAGCGGCGCGCACAACGCGAGCGGCTCGATCGCAACCGGCATCCTCAACAGCGAGGGCAGTTTCCCGAAGCCTCCGGTGGCGTTCGCCGCCTTCCGGGTCAAGGCGGCGGCCGGACCGGTCAGCTTCACGGTGCACGATCTGCCGCCCGGGCGCTACGCGGTGACCTCCTTTCACGACGAGAACGACAACGGAAAATTGGACGCCGACCAGATCGGCCTGCCGACCGAGGGCTACGGCGTCTCCAACAAAGCGCGCGAGATCTTGTCGCCGCCACAGTGGAGCAAGGCCTCATTCGAGCTCGGCGACCAGAACAAAACCATCACCGTGACCATCGAGTACTGAGCGTGGGAATAGTCACGCGCATCTTGGTCGATCGAGCGATTCCTGTCATGGCAACGCGCAAGAGCCGTCACCACATCGCCGCGGCGCTCGCGGCTTCGAGCCTCGTTGCGGCGACGCCAGCGGCGGTCGCCGAGCAGCCGGCGCCCGGCCAGCCCGGCTTCGGCGAACTTCTCATCAAGGCGGCGAAGGCGTCGCCCGGCTGTCTCGGCATCGAAACCGGCCGCACCACGAGCGGCACGCTCGTCATCTTCGCCTGGTTCGAGAACAAGAAGGCGATCGTCACCTGGTACAAGTCGCACTTCCACCAGCGGGCGATGAAGAGCGTGTTCCCGAAACAGAATTTCAACCGCGAACCGCTGCCGGACATGCCGGAGGGCAACGGGCCGATTCTCGCTCTTGTCACATTGCGGCCGAGCGATCAGGCGCCGTCGAGCTCGCTGCCGGTGCCGATGCAGACGATCGGCATTGAGCTCTACACGCCGCTCCCGGGCGGCGTCGCGGTCGGCGGCCGGTTCTCGCCAGAAGCGGTCCGAATTCCGGGATTGCGCCGGGTCGATCTCAAGGGCGCCGCCGAGCCCGCTCGCTGAGGGCGAGCCCGCGGCCGGCGACGGGACACTGAAACGGAGGACGACATGCGCGCGATCGGCCCCGATGAGATGAAGGAATTGCTGCCGGCAGAGGAGGCGCCGTTTGCGTCGCCGATTCCGACGCAGATCGTGTCGAGCGACGAGTATCTGCCGGTGCCGCAAACCGCAGCGCAGCGCCAAGTCGAGGCGCGACTGAAGGAGCTCGGCGCCTCGCTCGCCAAGCGGCACGGCGTCAGTCGCCGAGCGTTCTTCCAAACCGCAGCCGGCATGGCGGCGTCCTACCTGGTGATGAACGAGGTCTACGGCCAGCTCTTCTCGGTCAGCAAAGCCGAAGCGGCGACGGCCGAGCTCGCCGACGCGCTCAGGGCGCAGATGATCTTCGATGCCCACACCCACTTCATTCGCGACGACGCGGTCCCCGCGCTTGCCGATCCCAGGCGCGCCGGCGGGGTGATGTGGCAACCGGTGCTGACGACCAAGCTGGGCTGGAACAAGGACATCGCCGGCAAACAGGCCACCATCGAGGATCCGCGGTTCGACAATTACTTCAAGGAAATCTATCTCGATAGGGACACCAAAATCGCGCTGCTGACCAACGCACCGTCTGACGCGCCCGAAGACTGGCTGCTGCCGCAGGAGGCGGTGTTCAAGGCGCGCGACAAGGTCAACGCCGAAGCGGGCGCCAGGCGCATGCTGGCGCACTACACGATCACGCCCGGCCAGCCCGGCTGGCTCGAAGGCATCGACGCCGCGATCGAACGGCACAAGCCCGACGGTTGGAAGGGCTGCACCATCGGCGACGTGATGATCTCCACGGCGGTCACTACGCCTACAAGCTCGACGACGAGAAGCTGATGTACACGTTCTGCGAGAGAACGGCCAAAGCCGGCATCAAGAACGTCTGCATCCACAAGGGCCTGTTTCCGGCGTTCGCCGAGGAGGCGCAGCCGCATCTGGCCGCCCATGCGTCGGTCGGCGATGTCGGCAAGGCCGCCAAGGATTGGCCGCAACTCAACTTCGTCATCTATCATTCGGGCTATCGCCATCTCGGCGGTCCGCCGGCCAATGGCATGGACGAATGGCAACGGAGCGGGCGCTTGTCCTGGCTGAGCGACCTTGCCGAAATCCCGGAAAAATATGGGGTGACGAATGTCTATGGCGATCTCGGCGCGATCTTCGCCTGGACGGTCATCGCCCAGCCGGTCCTCGCCGCCGCGATGATGGGTACGCTGATCAAGGGGCTTGGCGCTGATCACGTCATCTGGGGCACCGATTCGGTGTGGACCGGGTCCCCGCAATGGCAGATCGAGGCGATGCGCCGGCTCGAGATCCCCGACGACATGCAGAAGCAATACCGCTTCGCGCCGCTTGGGCCGGCGGATGGGCCGGTAAAGAACGCGATCCTCGGCGAGAACGGCCTGCGCAAAGCCGAGCTCGGCCGGCCCGATCGGTTCACCGCGATGAAGGAAGCCTACGAGCAGGGCGGGCCGTCGCGCAGCAATCTGCGCTACGGCTATATGCACAAGCCGGCCCGGCCGCAGACCGCGATGTCCGGTCAGCGAGGCAACGATGCGTGTCGAGGACAAACACGCGCAGCTGTGGATCAACACGACAGGCCGTCGAGCGACGCGCGCCGCCGCGCGCCGGAAATTCTATGAGTAGGAGTGCGCTTTACGCGTCGGTCTGGCTCGCACGCTCGCCCGGCTCTGCATCATCGAGCAACGGGTCGCGCACGATCGTCTTGCTGAGATAGAGCTCTTCGATCTCCGCGTCGCTCAGCCCGAGCACCGCCCGCAAAATTTCCTCGTTGTGCTCGCCCAGGCGATCGGCGGCGAGCTTGGTTGCCGGCGGCCAGCGCGAGAACTTCGCCGGCAGGCCGGGAATGTCGAAGGCGCCGATCGCGGCATCGGTGACGCGGCGCACCGTGCCGCGCTCCCTAAGATGCGGATGCGCGATCG
>JASHXX010000477.1 GCA_030043335.1 Xanthobacteraceae bacterium | reverse complement strand
AAGAAGCCGGTCGGCACCGGCCCCTATATGGTCGACGCCTACGAGGGCAACGCCTATCTGCGGCTCAAGGCTAATCCGAAATACTGGGGCGGCAAGCCGGCATTCGAGACCGTGGTGTTCAAGTTCGTTCCCGATGCGACGAGCCGCGTCGCCGAGATCGAGAGCGGATCATCCGATGTCACGCTGGAAGTGCCGTATGAGGAGTTCGACCGGCTCAAGGCCAAGGCCGGATTGAAGGGCGTGGTTACGCCGATCTCCGACATCGGCCAGATCTTCATCACCAATGGCGGCGTGATGGATGACAAGAACGTGCGTCTTGCCATGTGCCACGCCGTCGACAAGCAGGCCATCATCAAGCGGCTGTTGCGCGGCTACGGCGTTGCCATCGACACGCTGGAGGCGCCCGAATACGCCGCCTTCGATCCTTCGATCAAGGTGCCGCACGATCCCGCCTTGGCGAAGAAGCTCCTCGCCGCCAGCGGCTATTCGAAGGAGAAGCCGGTCAAGTTCACCATCCAGACGACGCGCGGGTTCAAGCCGAAGGACTACGAGATGATCCAGGCGATCGTCGGCATGTGGCGCGATGTCGGCATCGACGCCAATATCGAGATCTACGAAATCGCCAAGCACTTCGAGCTGCGCATGTCGCACAAGCTCGCGCCGGCGGCGTTCTACAATTGGGGCAACGCCATCGGCGATCCGACCACCTCGACCGGGTTCGCGATGTGGAGCAAATCACCCCACTCGGCTTGGCATTCCGACGATCTCGACGCCAAGATCGGCCCGCTATGGGGCGAGAAGGACGAGAAGAAACGCATCCAGGGTTGGAAGGACGTCGACCGCTATATCGCCGAGCAGGGCTATATCCTGCCGCTGCTGCAATACGCCCAGCCGATCCTGTACAAGTCCGACCTCAAGGTGACGGCGAACGTTTCCGGCGCCTTGCAGCCGACGCTGGTGGCGAAGGCATAGGTTCACCGCTGAGCGTGATCGCGTTCGGAAAGCCGATGCCCGTGCTTCCGGGTTACGCTCTTTAAATAGGGGCACGAAAACAAGGGGCATGATCGTTCGTTCTCGGAAACGCGGTGCCCGCTGTTCCGGATCATGCTCTAAAGTCTCGTCGATGCGGTCCGCCGCCGCGCCGGGCGCGGCGGCCATCGACCCGGTCAGCCGCAAGGACCGTTCATGCTGTTTGCCGTCATCGTCAATCGCATGGCCATGGCGCTGTTGACGCTGGCCGGCGTCGCCGTGGTGGTGTTCGTGCTGCTGCGCGTGGTGCCGGGCGACCCGGTGGCGATGATGATCTCGCCCGGAGCGAGCGCCGCCGATATCGCGGCGCTGAAGGCGCATTACGGCCTCGATGCGCCGCTCCTCACCCAGTTCTGGATCTGGATCAAGGGCGCGGTCGTGGGCGATTTCGGCACCTCGATCACGCTCCACGTCTATGTGACCGAGGTGCTGGCCGCACGGCTGCCGGCAACCATCGAGCTTGCGCTGCTCGCTCTCCTGGTCGCGGTCGCGCTGGGCGGCGGCATCGCCGTCGCCGGGACGCTGATGCGGCGCACCGCCGGCGAGGCCGCAATCGACGGCTTGAACAGCATCATGC
The DNA here is from genome assembly GCA_030043335.1 of Xanthobacteraceae bacterium. Lineage (GTDB taxonomy): Bacteria > Pseudomonadota > Alphaproteobacteria > Rhizobiales > Xanthobacteraceae > BOG-931. The sequence continues at coordinate 1,365 of JASHXX010000477.1, read as the reverse complement.
TCGCGGTGCCCGACTTCATCTGGGCGCTGGCCCTGGTGCTGCTGTTTGGCGTCGCACTGCCGGTCTTACCGCTTACCGGCCGCATCGACCCGGCGCTCGCGGAAGGCTTCGCCACCCGGTTTTATCTCGCCGAAAGCGTCCTCACCGGCCGCTTTGCCGTCGCCGGGAATATTTTGAGCCACATGGCGATGCCGAGCTTGGCGCTGGCGCTGCCGCTTGCGGCGGTCATCGTACGGCTGCTCAAGCAATCGCTGAAAGAGGCGATGGTGCAGGACTATGTCGTGCTGGCGCGGATCAAGGGCTTCGGCGAGCTGCGCCTCGTCTTGCAGGAAGCGCTGCGCAACGCCGTCGGCCCGACGCTCGCGCTCACCGGCGTGCAGTTCACCTTCCTGATCGGCGGCACCGTCATCGTCGAGCGCATCTTCGCCTATCCCGGCATCGGCAATCTCGCCATCGACGCCGTTATCAATCGTGACTTCCCGCTGATCCAGGGCCTCGTTCTGCTGTTCGGCCTGATCTTCATCCTGATCAATATCGGGGTTGATCTCACGGTTGCCGCGCTCAACCCGCGGCTGCGGCACGCCTGAGCCGGAACCGGCGCGACGTGGAACACTGGTCACCAAAATCGACGATTGAGGCCGAGCCGCGGCCCCCATCGGTCGCGAGCCGGCTGATGCGCGATCCCAAGGTCGTGTGCGCCGGCGGATTCATCCTGTTGCTGATCGTGCTCGCCCTTGGCGCGCCGCTGATCGCGCCCAAGGACCCGCTGGCGCAGAACCTCCTTCTCGCCACCGTGCCGCCGGCCGGTTTCGCCGATGCCGAGCCCGGCTATCTTCTCGGCACCGACGGATTGGGCCGCGACGTGCTCTCGCGGGTGATCTTCGGCACCCAGGTCTCGCTGACCGTGGCCTTCGTCGCCGCCGGGCTTGCCTGCCTGATCGGTTCGCTGCTCGGTCTCCTCGCCGGCTTTCTCGGCGGTTTCGTCGAGGCGCTGATTTCGCGGCTGGTCGATGTCTGGATGGCGTTCCCGCCGGTGCTGCTCTCGATCCTGCTGGTCGCCGTGCTCGGCACCGGGCTGCATTCGGTGATCGCCGCCATCGTCGTCATCGACTGGACGCGCTTCTGCCGCGTGGTGCGCACCGAGACCATGGGACAGGCGCAGATGGATTACGTCACCGCCGCGCGCACCATCGGCTTCGCGCAGCCGACCATTCTGTTCCGCGAGATCCTGCCCAACGTCGTGCCGGTGCTGATCGCCTTGCTGACGCTGGAGATGGGCATCGCGGTGGTGGTCGAGGCGATCCTCTCCTTCGTCGGCCTCTCGGTATCTTCCGACACGCCGACCTGGGGCGGCATGATCGCCGA
>JASHXX010000476.1 GCA_030043335.1 Xanthobacteraceae bacterium | reverse complement strand
GAGGGTTGGTGGCCGGTTTTCCGAAGAGATTTTGCCTCGAGCCCTGCGACCCTCGGCCAATGCCAGGGGCGGCTGCAACAGCCCCCCTACGCCGACGCAATCTCGAACGTCGGTTCGTGCTGTACCCTGAACGACACCGAGCGCGCGATAAAGCATTTCTCGGCAGCGGTCGAAAATCTGATCGCTCAAGATCAGGGGGTCTTCCCGGGCCACCTGAATTCGGAGCTTCGGCCTGGCCCGGCCTGCACTTGGGGTCGGAAAATTCGATCGCGCAAAAACCCCGTACAGGACAGGCCATCGTAGCCGGTCGATGGAGCACGCTGGAAGTGGTCTATCGCGCTGAGGACAACTCATCGAGCATCGCCTTCGCCTCGTTGAGGTCTCGCGTATCGAACCCCTCCGTGAACCACCCGTAGACCGGAGCGAGCAGTTCGCGGGCTTGCTGCGGCTTGCCCTGAGAGCGCCAGAGGCGCGCGAGGCTCATCGCGGCGCGCAGTTCCCAGGATTTTGCCTCCTGGGCGCGTGCAACTGAGAGTGCTCGCTCGAAATAGACTTGAGCTTTTGCCACATCCGGTTCTGATTTGACGCAAGTGACCGTTTGTTATCTTCGGTAATGTTGCGCAATGCGCTCATGAGCTTTTCGTTGAACCCGCACCGCTTTGACTGGATCATCGGCGTTGTCAGACCTTAAATCCTCAAACCATGTATACATGGCGTTCAGCTTTTCATGACCACATCGGGCGGTCTGCCACCAACTCATGGTGTATCGAACGCTCACGCTGAAAAGGCCGCAAGCACGTTATATGCCTCCAGAGGCCCCGGCTTCGCTTCATCGCATAGCCGAGAGGCAACATTGGTTTCCTCCCCCGGCCGGCTGACGACTCGTCAAGGGGCAGTCGAGGTTGTAGAGGATTCCGGGATTACAGCCTTCCGTAAGCCTGTTGCCCACCCATGCTGATCCGGCGGTCATCGTGCGGTGCAGATTGGGTTCGACGGTCACGACATTGGCCCCCAGGGCGGGCTCGGTAGACCTGCAGATTTTCCATGACACGTTGAACGTAGTTGCGCGTCTCTGCGAACGGGATGCGTTCTACCCAGTCGACCGCATCAACCTTAGGATCGCGCGGATCGCCGTGCTGCGCCACCCAGTCTCTGACCCGGCCACGGCCTGCATTATAGCCGGCGAACGCCATGACATAGGAGCCGCGGTACTCTTTGAGCAAGGCGGCGACCTCGGCGGCGCCCATTTGGGTGTTATAGACTGGGTCATTCACGAGGCGGTCCCAATCGTAGGCGACGCCGAACCGCTTGGCTGTATCGCGCCCAGCTTCCGGGGTGACCTGCATTAATCCGACCGCGCTGGCCGACGACCTGTCTCGTTGGTTGAAAGCGCTTTCGGTGCGCACGATCGAGTAGATCACGCAGCGATCAAGTGGAAAACCGATCGGGGTAGGATCTGGGACACCGATGTCGGGAAAAGCGTAGGTGTCCAGTGGCAATCCTCTCGCAAGCGCGGTCTTGCCGATGAGCAACATTGCGCGTGCATCGTCGTAACTCGCGGTCAGATGACCGAGCGCCGCCAGCGCGGCTATGTCGTTGCTCTCTTCGGCTAGGTCGGCCACGAACGAAGTCGCGAGCTCGCGCTCGCCGACTACGTAGAGCATGTATGCAGCGCGCAAGAGTTCGCGACCGCCATCCTTCAACGGCTCCGACGGCGGATCACGCAACGCGATTTCGCCGAGGCCGAGCCGGGCCCGCGCCAACTGACCATAATAGGCTGTCGGATATTGAGCGGCAGCCTCGTACTCCGCGCGCATCGCCTCAAACCGGCCGACGGCCTCGGCCGCGCGACCACGCCAATAACTGGCGCGCGCGCGGACGATTGGATCGGCCATACCTTCATCGACGTGGTGGAAATGCCCAAGCGCGCTGTTCGGATCGGAACGAAAGCGCAACGCGATCCAACCTGCCATGAACTGGAACTCGGCTCGGTAATAGGGATTAGCCGGAGGTGCGGCTTCGCGCACGACGCGATACGCCATCTCCGCGTTCCCGAGATCGATCAGTCTGCGGGCGAGTGCCCGACGTTGGCGCCACCATTCGTCGGTGTCCTGATGCCGCAGATCCTCTGAAGAAGCCGCGAGTACCAATTTGGCCGCTGCCGCTATATCGTCGCGCTGCAGCATCCAGCGAAGCCGACATAGGGTGTAGCCCAAATCCTGACGTGCTTCGCCCGGTACCGCGTCGAGCAGCGCCTCGCCCTTGCTGGCGGCCGCCTCGACGGCGGCGCAGGCCTTTACGATCGCTATCTCGTCGATGCCGAGGTGCTTAGCGGCGCGCATCGCCGAACCAAAATCCTTGGCACCGATGCGCTTGTCCATGCGCACCTTGTGATCGGGCGACTCGAGCACTCCGCGGAACTCATCGAGGATCGCGGTCTCCAGTTCGGCCGATAGCTCCGCGGAATGCCACACCGCGCGCACCTCACGCTCGGCGTCGGCGCGGTCGCCCTCGCTCATCAGCACGCGCGCCAGCGCAAGCCGGCCAACGGAACTAATCGGTCCTTCCTCGAGGAAGCGGAGCACAGTGGCGCCATCGCGCCGATCCTGCCACAACTTCGCCTCGGCACGACGGCGCAGCAGCGGAATGCTCGGCCAATAGGGATTGGTGTTGATAAACGCGACGTAGCGCTCGAATCCCGCTTCGCCATCGCGGAGCCGCGCCCATTCAACGAGTTTCTGCACCACAGGATCGCCAATCGACATCACAAGTTTGATGGCTTCATCCGGCTTGTGCTGACGCACGAGCTCGAGCGCCTCCTTCGTCGCGGCCAAATCAGGCGGTAGCGACAGAACTGCCGGCCGCGCAATCGGCAGTGGCACGCTCGTAGGTGCGGAGCCATTGCGCTGATTTCGGCGCGCGGCTTGGCTTCTCTTCGTGTCAGACGTAACGCCACGGTGGTGGAGCTGCGTCTTTGCAGCCTTGCTCCGGTGCGCCGAAATGTCGTTCTGGTGCGCCGCTGCGACCACCTCAGGACTGGCGAACAAGACCACTACTGAAGAGAACAGCCAGACCAAGGAGCGCGCGTGAGTTGGCGGGTGTCTGGACGCAGCAACATACGCCTTCGAGCCGCATCGTAGGCCGGAAAAGCTGAAGCGACCAATGCTCGTGCCGCGTATGGCTCTTGCCCTTCCCTGTTCGCGGGTCAACTATGATATGGGGGATCGTGAAATTGCTGTGGCAAACCCGCTCCTTGGCGTCTGCTATGGTTGAATTCCATCCGCGGCGCCGGGCGGTCAGAAATCTGATCGCTTAAAATCAGAGGGTCTTTCCGGGCCACCCCCTCGCGGCGGGGGTCGCCCGCCAACGCGGGGTCGGGAAAATCATGGTCGAATTCCATCCGCCACGGCGGGGAAAAAATCTAATCGCTCAAAATCAGAGGGGGGTCTTCCGGGGTGGCGCCCTTAAATTCGGACACCCCCTCGATTCGGAGCTTCCTCGATTCGGAGCTTCCGGCCGGGCTTTCGCGCGGCGGGGTGGTCCGCCGACGCTGGGGGTTTTCCCGGGCGGCCCCTTTGATTTTGAGCTTCCCGCCCGACTACGCTTGGAGGTCTTGCCACGCTTGGCGGTCACTGTGAGTTTATGCGCCGTCGACGCCGACCTTGCCCATCGCCGCTACCATCTCCTCACCCGTGACGTGATCCGGCGAGTTCGGCACACTGTGCCACGGTCGCTTCGGGGTGTTCGCCTCATAAGCGTGAACCTAGGAATCGGGATCGTCATCGAAAAATCTCCTCGCTAAGAGAGTTCGGTATCGCAACAGGTCGTGCCTGCCGTGACCAGGACCCTTGAGTGACTTCAGATGTTTCGCGCGACACGCGGGGCAGGCAGAATCGAGGAGCGCAACCATGGAAATCAAGCGTAACGGTTCGCAGCCTTCCAGCAAGGGATCGGCGGCCTATTTCACTGGCACCGTCCGGATCGATCCCCTATTCGTGGCGCCCGATCCTGCGCGTGGGCGCGGCGCAAGCGTCGCTTTCGAACCAGCCGCGCGCACTGCCTGGCACACTCATCCGCTTGGCCAGACTCTGATCGTCACCTCCGGCGTGGGGCGGGTGCAGCGCTGGGGTGGGCCAATCGAGGAAATCCGAACGGGTGATGTGGTGTGGTTTGCGCCAGGCGAGAAACATTGGCACGGCGCAGCGCCGACGACCGCCATGACGCACATCGCCATCCAGGAAGCGCTCGACGGCAATGTCGTCGATTGGATGGAGCACGTCACCGACGCGCAATACGGCAAATGAGGGGCGTTCATCGCCGCATTGAGGAGTTCGCCGGGCCAGCGCCGTTGAACACCCGCCATGAGACGATGAAATAGCCGAGTCACTCCAGGTTTGCCGTTTGATGCGGACCGCAGCGGCGGCTCTAATCTCCAGAAGGAGAAAACGTCCGATGGCCCTTTATGAACTAAGAACCTATACGCTTCGCGTCGGCACAATGGCGGAGGCCGTGAAGCTCTACCAGAAGATTGGCTTTCCGGCGCTTCAGAAGGGCGGTCACGACAAGAAGTTGGTCGGATACTTTCAGGCTGATACCGGCACGATCAACCAGCTTCTGCATCTGTGGAAATTCGACGATGATGATGATCGTCGGGCACATTGGGCCGCGGTATATGCGAACAAGGAGTTCGTCGAGGGCTTTGCGTCAAAGTTCCGTCCCCTACTGATGACCCAGGAAGTGAAGCTGCTCCAGGCTGCGCCGTGGGACCACATCCGTAATTGGCCGAGGCGCGGCGGGTGGAGGGCGTTCCGCGTGGTTTCGGATGGAGCAACTGTTCGTATAAAGGCCGATACGACGACACCGAGCGGCAAGGCCATGTTCGGTCGGCATGTTGTCTGTGTTCGCCGACTTCGAACACAGCATTATTCAGGAAAGGGTGCGCGTCGGCCTCCTAAGGGCGCGCAGGGAGGGCAAACGCCTCGACCGGCCCGATCAAGGAGGCGCTCAAGCAACGCATCGTGGCTGCTCTCAAGGCTCCTGGACGCACCGAGGGGGTGAGGAAGATAGGAAGATGGGCCGGATTTGGCGTCAACGCTTCGTCGGTTTCAGTCAATAAGCCGGGAGATCGCTATTGGCTGACACTCTAGCGCCGCTGTCGTGGAGCGCGTCAACGTTTAGAAACGCTCTACCGATTTAAGCGACTGGTAGTCACACGCTCCGATGCGGCGGCCATGTACGACTTCTGTCATGGTCATGTTTTTTCCGCCGAGCACCATCACGACGCGGCCGTAAAAGCTGCCTTCATTTAAGGTGTAGCTCGCATGAGCCTTGGCCGACCCTCGGCCCGGGCAAACGATGTCATATTCGATTGCAGCGCTCCCCGCGGCGAGATTTCGCGTCGCGCATTTGGCGCAGGGGTTGTTGGCGCTCTGGACCGGGATTGGCATGCCGCCACCGGTTGGAATACCGGAAAGACAAATCTGCGTCGTCTTATCGACTGCCCATTCTTCGACATGAGGTATTTCCAGCCGAGAGACGACTTCATATGAACCATTGAGTAGACTTGATGGACCGGCCGAACAGATGCCCAGCGGCAGCATGAGCGTCGCAGCGGTAGCCGCAAATTGAGCTGCGGGGGTCATGGCCCATTCTCCTGGTGATGCGAGCGCCCGCAAAGCAAGTGACTGTAAAACGCCACCTTCCGCCGAACCACCCGATTCCTGGGGCGCGGCGTCGGCCTTTTGGAAAGAACGAACTACTTGTAGTAGCCCACGCCGCACCCTAAGCCGGCGACCGCCGTTACGAAAACTTGCCTTCAGCCGCGGCGTCTTATCGGGACCGGGCTTCGGGACCTCGTAGGTTATCTCGTTGATACGTCCTTCCTTGGCCGCCCCATATAGTAGTGGATTGGTTAGGCCAACGTCCTTTCACCGCTTCCGCACGCAATGGGGCGGAAGCGGTGTCCGTGGTGCCCACCGGTCTACTTTACTGCGGCACGAGACGCTCCAACTCGTTCAACCGCTTCAGCGCATCCTGCTGCCGCAACGCCGCGTAATTGATGTTCCCAGCATTGAGCGAACTCCCGGTTTGATAGGGAAACTGATCGAAATCGGCGAAAAACTCCTTGATCTTTCCCTGGATGGGGACAAGCAGCCAAATGTTCCTTGCCAGGAAGTCGATTGCGCCGCCGCCCTCTTCGAGGCCGCGCTCATAAGGATCCATACGTAGATTCTCGATCAACGCCCACGCCGTCACCTCGCGCGTCGAAGTGGCGATGTTGCCTTTCGACGATGTGGCAAAGTTGAGCTTCCAGTCGTTCCAGCGGATCGCGTTGAGGTTACCGCCCTGGTCGAAGTAATAGATCGCGTCGCGCGGACCCTGCTTCGCATCGCCCCTGAGAAACGGCATGAAGTCGTAGCCGTCGAGGTGGACCTTGAAGGTCTTCTTGCCCGCGTTGAAACCGTTTTTCATTTTTTCCTTGATATCTGGAATGCCGGCGGCGGCGCACAGCGTCGGGAACCAGTCGATCAGTGAGATGATGTCATTGTATTGCGTGCTTGGCTTCACTACGCCCGGCCAACGCACCATCATCGGGATGCGGAAGCCGCCTTCCCAGGTGGTACCTTTTTCGCCGTGGAACGGTGTCATGGCGCCGTCGGGCCACAGCGCGATCTCGGCGCCGTTATCGGTAGTGTAGAGCACGATGGTGTTGTCGGCGATCTTGAGCTCGTCAAGCTGCTTGAGCAGATCGCCGACCATGCCGTCATGCTCGACCATGCCATCGGCATGGATGCCCTTGCCGGTCTTGCCGAGCGATTCCGGCTTCAGATGCGTGAAGACGTGCATGCGGGTCGTGTTGAACCAGACGAAGAACGGCTTGTTCGCCTTGGCGATGGTGTCGATGAACTTTTTGGTCGCGTCGAGAAACTCTTGGTCGATCGTCGGCATGCGCTTGATGTTCAGCGGGCCGGTGTCTTCAATCCGCTGCGTGCCGTCGGCATTTGCCCAGGAATGGATGACACCGCGTGGACCGTATTTTTTCTTAAACTCGGGATCCTTCGGATAGAAATAGCCCTCCGGCTCCTCCTCGGCATTGAGGTGGTAGAGGTTGCCAAAGAACTCGTCGAAACCATGATTGGTCGGCAGGTGTTCGTCGTGATCGCCGAGATGGTTCTTGCCGAACTGGCCAGTCGCATAACCTTGGGTCTTCAGTACGTCGGCGATGGTCGGCATCCAGTCGGTGATGCCGTGCGGATCGCCGGGCATTCCGATCGTCAATAGACCGGTGCGGAACGGCTCCTGCCCGAGAATAAAAGACGCGCGGCCGGCGGTGCAACTTTGTTGGCCGTAGGAGTCTGTGAAGATGGCACCTTCGCTAGCGATGCGATCGATGTTCGGCGTACGATAGCCCATCATCCCCATGGTGTAGGCGCTGATCTGGGGAACGCCGATATCATCGCCGAAGATGACCAGGATGTTCGGCTTCTTGCCGCTCGCTGTCGGCTGCGTTTGCGCCTGTGCGACCTGAATGTGACCTCCCGCCGCGAGCGCCGACGCCGCGGCGAGCGTCGTACCGCCAAGCAACATATTGCGCCGATTTATTCTTGCGGTAGCGCCGTTATCCGTCGTTTGATCCTTGAGGCGATGGTCTTGGTCTCCCTTGCTCATGTCATCCTCCGGGGGTTGAGGCTTTGGTGATGCAGCAAAAGTCCAGATGGCTCACAGACGTGTCCATAGTCATAAGACCGCAGCCAGGTGGTAGCTGTAGCGCTAGGTCGCGCGTTAGAGAAAGCAACCGTGAAGTCGGCGCAGCGCAACGCCAAACACTATCGCCCGTAAGCGTGCTTGAGATATGACAACTGCGTGAGCCGCCCAGTCGTATGCACCACAGCAAATGGTCCGGCTGAAATGTCGAAATGGGTCATTTTCGACCGATCCGGCCACTCCTACCTGACAGTTCATGTCTGCTTCGGCCCGAATGCGGACCTGAGGAGGCGCGTTGATGGACCGCAAGCCTGATCCAAGTTGCCGGCGGTGCCAAGGTAGCAAGCTGACCCGAACTAGGATCCTCGCCGGACCTGACAACAACTAAGATCGTGCCCGACGATACGATACGAACATTCCTAACTTGGCACCTTGCGAAGCCTCGCCATCTGTGGCGAGGCAACAATCTCAAGAACGTAGCGGAAGGACTGACAGGGGACGCCGGCGCGCCTCAGTGTCGAAGTAGATCACTCACGCAATGGAGGGCGATGTGCGCTTGTAGGCCATCCCGAACATCGCGCGATTTGAGGGGTCGGTAGCGAATGGACCCAAAAGAGACATTGGCTGGGGTCGTTAAGGCGACCCTGAGCAAGTATCATAGGTGCAATGAGATCGTTTCTAAAATGAGCACATTTCGAGCCAAAACTGGAACCTTGATTGAACACTAATGAGAACGAGGAGGCTATCTGATGGGAGACCACACTGAATGAGCAAGCGGACCATTGCGATTTTTGATTTTGGCGGAGTACTGATCGACTGGGATCCGCGTCATCTTTACCGAAAAGATCTTTGGTGAAGATGTCGCGGCCATGGAGCACTTTCTTTCGAACGATTGCACGCCCGAGTGGAATCTTTGTCAAGACGCTGGACGCAGTTTTGCCGAGGGGACGGCGGCGCTTGCCTGCAAATATCCAGAAAAGACTGACTTGATCGAAGTGTGGCACTCGCGGTTCGACGAGACCATGCGCGGTCCTATCGAAGGTGCTGTCGAGATCCTTGCGGAGCTGCGCGATCGTGGCGTGCCACTATATGGCCTAACCAACTGGTCGGCGGAGACCTTTCCTGTCGGGCGTCGTCGCTTCGAGTTCTTCACCTAGTTCCAAGGCATTGTGGTCTCTGGACAGGAAAAGATGGTAAAGCCTGATCCGCTCCTCTTCCGCCTTCTACTCGAGCGCTACGCGATCAGACCGGAAACTGCGGTCTTCATCGATGACAACGCGCGCAACGTTGCGGCGGCAAACGCCCTCCGGCTCCATGGCGTTTGCTTCAACAGTCCGGCCGCGCTCCGTGACGAGCTCAAGGCTGTGGAGCTGCTGACCTAGGCATGCCCCTCCTAGCGGCCGGATCGAGTGAGTCTTCCACTTAAGCTTGCTCGTTGAACATAGTTTACACACATGGAGGAAAGCGTCGGTGATGGCCCTGAGCCGATATCCCCGGTGTCCGCTCAGCGGTCGCTAGCGGGCGGAAAGCAGACATTGCAAATATTCCAGAATGACTTATTGCGAGAAAGCACGCTTCCGGAGCTGAGCGGACATCAAACCTAATTTATGAGTCCACGTCCGAATTCTTAGACAGGGATCTCTCAATCTGGCCGCGGCATTTCGAACATGGCGTCGGGACGGATTTCGAAGTAGTCCCCTGTGCGCCCTGCGCGCGCAATGGGGCGTGCGAGCGCAGTCTGGTAGACGCCCTCCTTGATGAAGGTTTTGTCGATGTGGACGGCCACTACTTCGCCCAGAGTTAGCCAAGCCTCAGCTTTTCCGCCGTCCGCGCGCTTGAGCTGAACGATCTCCGAAAGCCTGCATTCGAACGACACCGGACTCTCCGCCACGCGCGGCACCCTGACGATTTTGCTCGGGGTTGCCGTCAACCCAGCGATCGTGAATTCGTTGACATCATGAGCGACATGGGCCGAGGTCGCGTTCATCTGCTTGGCGAGATCCATGATCGAGAGATTCCAGCAGAACTCCTTGGTCTCCTGGATGTTCGAAACGCTGTCCTTCCAGCTTGTTGAGGAAAAGCCAACAATCGGCGGCTTATAGCAAAACGCGTTGAAAAAGCTGTACGGTGCAAGGTTGATATTCCCCTTGGCATCGCGCGAGGAAATCCAGCCGATCGGTCGCGGTGCGACGATGGCATTGAAGGGATCGTACTTTAGTCCATGCCCGTTGGCCGGCTCGTAATAGTGGATGTCCTTCTCCGCCATGCGTGCTTCCTTTTTTCTTAACTCCCGGCTCACTGGTTTGCCCGCGGGCGCAGGTTCCCTATCGCGGACGGCTCGCCCAGCGATGTGCTCCGGTCTCCGTCATCTGCCGATTTCAATGGAGGTTCGTTACGATCTGCCGGACTTCCGCCGCCGTATGCTCGCCGCCGAGCGGCGTTCCGGGCACCAGATATTTGCCCATAGCCAGTCCGCCGATGACAACGGGGTCGAAACCAATCTCTCGGATGAGGCTCGACGCGATATCAATAGCGTGCGTGTCGTCGCCGGCGATCGGAACGCCGACAAGTTCCCCCTGCCGGTGCGCGTCCCCCGACAGCTTGGCATAATTGATCGCGTTGAAAGCGCGCACGATATGCGCGCCAGGCAGCAATTTCGCCGTCGCTAAGCCCGCTCCTCCCTGTTCATCGACCCATTCGACGATTGCGGCGCCGTCACGTCGTGCAATCGGGTTGCTCACGTCGATCACGAGCACTTTCTTCGCAAGCGCGTTGCCGTAGTCTTTGCCGATCTGCTCCAACGCCGTGTACGGAACGACAACCATCACGACATCGCCAAATTCGATGGCCTCCGCAACCGTTCCGGCGCGGGCCAAGGGACCGAGCTCATCTACGAGCCCTTTCAATGTATCGGGATGGCGGGACGAAAACATCACGGGATGCCCCGCCTTAACGAAGAGCGCACCTAGGGCGCCCCCCTCTCGCCCTGCGCCGATGGTGCCGATGCTGAGAGGGGGGCTTCTGGTCGGCTGCGCTAAAACTCGCCCCGGCGAAGACCCAGCCGTTAGTCCCACGATGCCGCCCGCGATGGTAAGGAGAAAATCGCGCCGTCCGTTCTCAACCTTATGATTCATCATGGTCAGGTCTCCAACGACAATGGACTTGGTGTTAAGTGACATCCGTCTCAAGTGTGGGAACGGACGATTCTCGACGATTTTGGGGGATACCCTGGCCACCCGGCTGAGCTGGTGCGGGGTATTCGGCATTAGCGGCTAGTGAGTGCGCGCCTATTCCGACCTGGTCTCGGAGGAAGCCCCGTGAAGATCTCTCGTATCGTTGACCTACATGCGGACGCCGGCTGGCGCGTCTTCTCGTTCCTCAAGATCGAGACGGACGCAGGACTCGTCGGCTGGTCAGAGTACAACGAGAGCTATGGCTCCAAAGGGCTGACCGCCGTCATCATGAAGCTCGCCGAGGAGCTGATCGGCCAGGACCCTCGCCCTGTCGAGCGCCTTACCGCGAACCTCTATGCGCGCACGCGTCAGGCGCCGGGCGGCCTTATCCAGCAGGCGATTGCGGCGA
>JASHXX010000475.1 GCA_030043335.1 Xanthobacteraceae bacterium | reverse complement strand
ATCACCTCGATGAATTTCGCCGAATCCGACACCGCGCCGAACACGCCCCCCTGCATCTTGATCATCTTGACCGCGTGGTCGTGATTGCCCTTGTCGGTCGCGCCGCAGCAATCCTCGAGCAGCAGGCATTCGAAGCCGCGATCATTGGCCTCGCGCATGGTCGTGTGCACGCACACGTCGGTGGTGATGCCGGTGAGCACGATGTTGTCGATGCGGCGCAACCGCAGCATCAGTTCGAGGTCGGTCGCGCAGAACGAGCCCTTGCCCGGCTTGTCGATGATCGGCTCGCCCTGGTGCGGGGCAAGCTCGGCGATGATCTCCCAGCCCGGCTCGCCGCGCACCAGGATCCGGCCGCAGGGGCCGGGATCGCCGATGCCGGCGCCGATCTGGCGCGAGCGCCAGCGCTTGTTCGCCGGCAGATCGGCGAGATCCGGGCGATGGCCTTCGCGGGTATGGAAGACATGGAAGCCCTTGGCGCGCGCGGCGGCGAGCGTACGCTTGATCGGCTCGATCGGCGCGCGGGTGAGCGAGAGGTCGTAGCCCATCTTGTCGACATAGCCGCCGACGCCGCAGAAGTCGGTCTGCATGTCGATGACGATCAAGGCGGTGTTTTGCGGGCGCAGATCGCCGTTATAGGGCCAGCGATAGGGATCGGCTTCGACGTAGCGCTCCGACGAACGTTCCAGCATCTTGCCCTCCGTCCCCGTCCCGCCGCGCACTCACCGGGTGATCGAGAGCTCGGCCGGCGCGCCGACCAGCGTGCGCTTCGGCGAGCAGGTCACGATCATGATCAGCAGCGTGAGAATGTACGGCGCGGCGTTGAACAGATGATAGCCCTGGCTGACGCCGACCGATTGCAGCGCCGGCCCGAGCGCGGCGGCGCCGCCGAACAAGAGCGAGGCGGCAAGGCACAGCATCGGATTCCAGCGCGCAAAGATGACCAGCGCCACCGCGGTGATGCCTTGGCCGCTGGAGAGGCCCTCGTTCCAGCTGCCGGGATAGACCAGAGAGAGGAACGAGCCGCCGATGCCGCCGAGGAAGCCGCCGAACATGGTGGCGCGCAGGCGAATGAGGTTGACCGAATAGCCCATGGCGCGGGCGGCGTCGGCGCTTTCGCCGGCGGTGCGGATGATCAGGCCCCAGCGCGTGGTGCGCAGCGCCCAGACCAGGACCGGCGCCAACGCGACGCCGATCAGGAACAAGACGTTGATCTTGAGGGCGGCGCGCACCTGCGGAATGTCGCTCCACCAACCGAAGTCGATCGACGGCAGCCGCGGCGCCGTCGGCTCGATCAACGGCTTGCCGAGATAGAAGGCGAGCCCGGTGCCGAACAGCATCAGGGCGATGCCGACGGCGATGTCGTTGACCCGCGGCAGGCCGCAGATGCCGGCGTGCAGCGCGCCCATCGCCGCGCCGGCCGCGCCGGCGGCAACGACGCCGAGCCAGGGCGAGCCGGTGAGATAGGAGACGCCATAGCCGGTCATCGCGCCCATCACCAGCGTGCCCTCGAGCCCCAGATTGATGCGACCGCTCCGCTCGGTGATGCATTCGCCGAGGCTGACGAACAGAAACGGCGTCGAGACGCGGATCGCACCGCCAAGCACGGCGAGCGGCACGGTCCAGTATCCGATCGATCCGGGATCGGCCATGGTCAGGATGCCTTGCGCTGAAACAAGCTCAGTCGGCCGTAGAAGGTGTCGCTCGCGAGCACGACGACGAAGATCGTGCCCTGTAGCACCAGCACGGAAGCGTCGGGCAGGCCGAGCCGCCGCTGCAACAGCCCGCCGCTCGCACCGATGCCGCCGAGGAGGATGGCGACCGGAATGACCGCCAGCGGATTTTGCCGGGCGAGGAACGCCACCAGGATGCCGCTGAAGCCGTAGCCCGCCGCCAGATTGGCGTTGGTGCGCCCCTGCACCGCCGCGACCTCCATCATGCCGGCGAGCCCGGCGGCGGCGCCGGCGAGGAAACAGGTGATGAGAATAAGCTTGCCGACGCCGAGCCCGACCACCTTGGCGGCGCGGATATTGCCGCCGGCAACGCGTGCGGCGAAGCCGAACACGGTGTGGTAGATCAAGATGTAAGACAGCACCGCGGCGATGATGCCGAAGGCAAAGCCCCAATGCACTTCGGTGCCGGGAATGGTGCCGATCATATTGATCGCCCCGATCTCGCGCGTCGACGGCTTGTTGAGGCTGGTCGGATCGCGCATCGGGCCTTCGACCAGGTGATTGAGAATCGCGAGCGCGACGTAGACCAGAAGCAGGCTCGATATGGTCTCGTTGACGCCGCGATAGTGGCGCAGCGCGCCGGACAGCATGATCCACAAGCCGCCGCCGATCATGCCGGCGCAGGCCATCGCGACCTCAACGACAAGCGGCGGCGCGGCCGGCAGCGCCAGCGCCGCGCTGGTCGCGCACAGCGCGCCGATCAGGAGCGCGCCCTCCCCGCCGATGATCACCATGCCGAGCTGCGCCGGCAGTGCGGTGCACAGCGCCGTGAGAATGAGCGGCGCGGCGCGGGTGAGCGTGTTCTGCCAGGAGAACCAGGTGCCGAACGCGCCCTGATACATATAGTAGTAGAGGTCGAGCGGGTTCTTGCGGAACAGCGCGACGAAGATGCCGAACAAAACCAGCGAAACCGCAATGGCGAGCGCGGGGATGACGACGAATTCCGCCGCGCCGCCGATTTTGCGGCCAAGAGTCGGCACGCGCGACAGCCGGCTTGCCCGCGAAGGAGCAAGCGGCGCGCCGACGTCTGCCTTCACGAAGTCGCTCCGATCACGCCGTCGACCAGATAGTTCATTTTCTCGAGTTCGGCGTCAGTCTGGCCGCGGGAGACGCCGGCCGCGATCACCGTATTGCCCTTGTTGTCGGCGATCGGCCCCTTGAAGATGACGTAGGTGCCGGCGGTGAGCGCCGCCTTGACCTCGTCGGCGTGCTTGCGCGCCTCCTCCGACACCATCGGGCCATAGGGCGACACCTTGACCAGCTCTTCCTTGAGGCCGCCGCGGTAGAAATTCGGGATCGCCTCCCCGGCGGTGAACATCTTGACGAACCGCGGATAAAGCACCTCCCAGTTCCACTCGGCGCCGGTGAGATAGGCCTGCGGGGCGAGCACCGACTGATTGACGTGATAGCCGCCGACCATGGCGCCGCGGCGCGCGGCGTTCTCGACCACGGTCTTCGGACCGTCGACGTGGCAGGTGACGACGTCGATGCCTTGATCGATGAGGGCGTTGGTCGCTTCCGCCTCCTTGACCGGCATCGACCAGTCGCCGGTGAAGATCACCTGCAGCGTCACCTTCGGATTGGCGAGTTTGGCGCCCATGGTGAAGGCGTTGATGTTGCGCAGCACCTGCGGAATCGGCTTAGCGGCGACGAAGCCGAGCTTGCCGGTCTTGCTCATGTGGCCGGCGACGATGCCGCTGACGTGCTGGGCCTCGTCGATGTAGCCGAAATAGCTGCCGGCGTTTTTCGGATCCTTGTCGGTCCACAGCCCGCCGCAATGCTCGAAGCGCAGCTTCGGAAACTTCATCGCCATCTTGATCATGTGCGGGTTGTAGTAGCCGAAGGAGGTCGGGAACAGGAGCGTAGCGCCGTCGAGATTGATCATCGACTCCATGGTCTTCTCGACCGCGTCGGTCTCCGGCACCTTCTCTTCCTCGACGACCTTGATGCCGGCCATGCCCTTGAGCGCCGCGGCGCCTGCGGCGTGCGCCTGGTTGTAGCCATAGTCGTCGCGCGAGCCGACATAGATGAAGCCGACGGTGGTGTCGCTCGCGGCGGCCTGCCGCAACGGCAGCGCCGTCGCCAGGGTCACGGCAGCGGTTCCCTTAAGCACGCAGCGACGGGAGAT
>JASHXX010000474.1 GCA_030043335.1 Xanthobacteraceae bacterium | reverse complement strand
TCGTGCCGGGTCACGCCTGGCAGGCGGCGCGAACGCTCGGCGACTGGACGCTCGTCGGCTGCACCGTGGCGCCGGGCTTTGAGTTCACGAAATTCGAAGTGGCGGCGCGAGATTGGGAGCCGGTCTAGCGATTTGGCGGAACAGGATCGTTTTGGAAAGCCGGTCTTGGGCTATTCGGACCATGCTCCGGCTACACGAAATATTGCCCGCCATTCGCCGTGAGCGTTGAACCGGTAATCAGGCCGGCATCGTCGGAGGCAAGGAACACCACGCAGCGACCGATCTCTTCCGGTTCGCCCAGCCGGCCGATCGGGATGGTCGGCAGAATGCTCTTCTCCAGTACGTCCTTCGGCACCGCTTGCACCATTTCGGTGTTGATGTAGCCCGGGCAGATGGCATTGACGGTGATGCCGCTTTTGGCGCCTTCCTGGGCCAGCGCCTTGGTAAAGCCGATCTCGCCGGCCTTGGCGGCCGAGTAATTGCACTGGCCGAACTGGCCCTTCTGCCCGTTGATCGAGGAGATATTGATGATGCGCCCGAATTTGCGTGTGCGCATGCCCTCGATCACCTGGCGTGTCATGTTGAACAGCGACCCGAGATTGGTGTTGACCACCGCCGCCCATTGCTCGAGTTTCATGCGGTGAAGCGGAACGTCGCGGGTGATGCCGGCATTGTTGACCAGAACCTCGATCGGCCCGAGATCGGCTTCCACCTGCTTGACGCCCGCGGCGCAGGCGTCAAACGAGGAGACGTCCCATTTGTAGACGCTGATGCCGGTCTCGGCCTTGAATTTCTGCGCCGCCTCGTCGTTGCCGCCGTAATTGGCCGCTACCGTATAGCCGGCCGCCCTGAGCGCCTTGGCGATCGCCGCACCGATACCGCGCGTTCCCCCGGTCACCAAAGCGACGCGTGGCATGAAATCCTCCCTCTTGCTTCCTCGACGCCGGCCTCATGCCGGGGGCTTTTGATTTTCGAAACAGCTTAGACACATGCATGGCCGGGACAAGCCCGGCCATGACAAAAGTCAAGCTTTGCGATGTCGCTCCACGCTAGCGGAGCACGCCCCCTTCAGGACCGGTCTTGCCGGGTCATGCCTAGCGTTCCACGCACATGGCGATGCCCATGCCGCCGCCAATGCAGAGCGTGGCGAGGCCCTTCTTGGCATTGCGCTTCTGCATTTCGTAAAGTAGCGTGACCAGGACGCGCGCGCCCGAGGCGCCGATCGGATGCCCGATGGCGATGGCGCCGCCATTGACGTTGACCTTGTTGGTGTCCCAGCCGAGGTCCTTGTTGACCGCGCAGGCCTGGGCCGCGAACGCCTCGTTGGCTTCCACCAGATCGAGATCGCCGACGCTCCAGCCCGCCTTCTTGAGCGCGGCGCGCGACGCCGGGATCGGGCCGGTGCCCATGATCTTCGGATCGACGCCCGCCTGTGCCCAGGACACGATGCGCGCCAGCGGCGTCTTGCCGAGTTTGGCGGCTTCGCTCGCCTTCATCAGCACCATGGCGGCGGCACCGTCATTGATGCCCGAGGCGCTCGCGGCGGTAACCGTGCCGTCCTTGTCGAAGGCGGGCTTTAATTTGCTGATGCCCTCAAGCGTGGTGCCGTGCTTGGGGTGCTCATCGGTGTCGACAATGATGTCGCCCTTGCGGGTTTTGATCGTTACCGGCACGATCTCGTCCTTGAACTTGCCGGCCTTCTGTGCCGCCTCGGTCTTGTTCTGCGATTTGACGGCGAACTCATCCTGCTGCTGCCGGGTGATCTGCCACCGCCGCGCGACATTCTCGGCGGTGTTGCCCATGTGGTAGCCATTGAAGGCGTCCCACAGGCCGTCTTTGATCATGGTGTCCACCATCTCGAAATTGCCCATCTTCACGCCGCCGCGAAGATGCGCGCAGTGCGGGGCCATGCTCATCGACTCCTGGCCGCCGACGACGGCGATCTCGGTGTCGCCATTGACAATGCCCTGGTAGCCGAGCGCGACCGCGCGCAGGCCCGAACCGCACAGCATATTGACGCTCCAGGCCGGCACTTCGACGGGGATTCCGGCGTGGATCGAGGCCTGCCGGGCCGGGCCCTGGCCTTCGCCGGCCTGCAGAATCTGGCCCAGGATCACTTCGGACACGCGCGGCGCTTCGACGCCGGCGCGGTCGATCGCCGCCTTGATGGCGACTTTGCCAAGGTCGTGGGCCGGCAGGTTGGCGAATACACCGTTGAATGCGCCGACCGGGGTGCGCACCGCGCCGACAATGACGATGTCGTCTTTCATGGGAGGTCCTTTCGGGGCTTTGCAAATCTATCGAGCGCGGGATTGCCGCGGCTGCATTGATATATGTCATAAGGACGCAGCCGCCCGTCGACAAGACGAAACCGGGCCGCATCGCTGCTATGCCAAGTCTTCGCTTTGCGCCTCGCCGCCCGACGCGCGCCGGCCGGTCACAAAAACGGTAGCCGCGCCGTGCGAAACCGCCTATTTTGGCGCCAAACCCCCGCGGTCATTGCCTGATGCCTGAGACCAAAACCAAGACCGAAGAACCCGTCACCATCAAGAAATATGCGAACCGGCGTCTCTACAACACCGGGACGAGCACCTACGTGACGCTCGAGGACCTCGCCGCCATGGTCAAGACCGGCGAGGATTTCGTTGTTTATGACGCCAAGACCGGCGAGGATATCACCCGTTCGGTTCTGACCCAGATCATTTTCGAGCAGGAGAACAAGGAAGGCCAGAATCTGCTGCCGATTACTTTCCTGCGCCAGCTGATCCGCTTCTACGGCGACAGCATGCAGATGCTGGTGCCGCGCTATCTCGAAGTCTCCATCGAATCGCTGACCCGCGAGCAGGAAAAATTCCGCGAGCAGATGGCGCAGGCCTTCGGCGTCGGCGCGTTCACCTCGCTGGAAGAGCAGGTGCGGCGGAACATGGAGATGTTCGAGCGCGCCTTCGCCATGTTCGCGCCGTTCGCCCGCCGCGAGGGCCAAGGCGCCGACACGGCGGCGGAGCCCGGCAAGACGACAAAGCCGGCCGGCGACATCGACGATCTCAAACGCCAGCTCGAAGAGATGCAGAAGAAAGTCGATCGGCTGAGCGAGAAGACGACCGACGACGGCGAGCGGAAATGACTTAACCGTCGCTGTTTCACTGTGGCCGCATCGGACATGGCGGCAGGGCAGGCTAGCGACGGCGGCCGGCCAGTTCGGCGCCAAGGACCCGAACAAATTCAGCAGTTGGCGAAAATTGGCCCGCCCGGTGGCGGCACGGCGCTTGCGACTCTGCGACCATGGGACGCTACGTGTCCCATTTGGAGACAGGAGGCGGAAACGTGAGCACGGCCCTGGTGCCCGTCGCGGCGGCCGAATGCGGAGCTTCCGCCCGCTCAACAAACAGTCGCCCGCGCGCCGATTTTCTTGCCCAGCTCATCGCCGTAGCGGCAAAGGCACCGCAGAGCCGGCAACGCCGCCGCGCGGCGCCGCGAGAGGCCATCGCCGCCTACCAAGCTCGCGGTCAACTGACGGCATTGTCGGGCCATGCGCTATCGCGCTCGCTCTGAGCCAATCGGGGCCTCGCGGGCCCGGCGGGCGGAGAGAGCCGCCGCCTGTTAGGCCGCGCGTTCGGGTTCGATTTCGACCTGACGCTGTGAGCTGCGCACGCTGACGGTGAAGCCGACCACAACGTCAACGAGCGTGATCATCGTCAGCAGGAAGAAGGTCGACGTCCCGGCTCGGTCGACGAGGAGAAACTCAACCAGCATGGCGATAAAAAGCAGCATCGACAGCATGTGATCGACGATCGTGCGCATGCCGATCCGCGTCGATTTTACGATCTCGACCGCGAGCAGCAGAATGCTGAAGGCG
>JASHXX010000473.1 GCA_030043335.1 Xanthobacteraceae bacterium | reverse complement strand
TCCCGCTCGCGGCAGCGTCGGCGCGAGGAAACTCTTCTCGACCGGCCGCGATCTTCGCCGCGAGGGCGGGCTGCATACCCTCTATATCTCTCCGCTCAAGGCGCTCGCGGTCGACATCGCGCGCAATCTGGAAACCCCGGTGCGCGAGATCGGGCTGCCGATCCGGATCGAGACGCGCACCGGCGACACCCCGACCTCGAAGCGCCAGCGTCAGCGCCGCGACCCGCCGCATATCCTGCTCACTACGCCGGAGCAGCTCGCGCTCCTTCTTGCTTCGGCCGATGGGCCATTTCTGTTCGGCTCGCTCAAGCGCGTCATCTTCGACGAACTCCACGCGCTGGTAACCTCGAAGCGCGGCGACCTGCTCTCCCTCGGCCTGGCGCGGCTCTTTCGCCTCGCCCCCGACCTCACCAGCGTCGGCCTCTCGGCAACCGTCGCCGAGCCGGACGAGCTCGCACGCTTCATGGTGCCGCAACGCGACCGCACCGCGGGTGCGGCCGGGGCTGCCGCAGCGGTGCGCGCCGATCTCATCATCGCCGCGGCCGGCGCCGAGCCCGACGTCTCGATGCTCGACACCCGCGAGCGTTTGCCTTGGGCCGGGCACTCGGCGCGGCACGCTGTCGAGGAGATCTATCGGCTGATCAAGGATCACCGCACCACGCTCGTCTTCGTCAACACCCGCAGCCAGGCTGAAGGCATCTTCCAGCAGCTCTGGCACATCAACGACGACAATCTCGCGATCGCGCTGCATCACGGCTCGCTCGACGTGGCGCAGCGGCGCAAGGTCGAGGCGGCGATGGCGACCGGGCGGCTGCGCGCGGTGGTCTGCACCTCCTCGCTCGATCTCGGCGTCGACTGGGGCGACGTCGATCTCGTCCTCAATGTCGGGGCGCCCAAGGGCGCTTCGCGCATCCTCCAGCGCATCGGCCGCGCCAATCACCGCATGGACGAGCCGTCAAAAGGCGTGCTCATCCCGGCGAACCGCTTCGAGGTGCTCGAATGCCGCGCCGCGCTCGACGCCATCGCCGAGCACGCGCAGGACACGCCGCCGCTGCGGGTCGGCGCGCTCGACGTGCTGGCGCAGCACGTGCTCGGCTGCGCCTGCGGCGAGCCGTTCCTGAGCGACGACCTTTATGCCGAGGTGAAGACGGCGACGCCCTATACGACGCTCACTCGGGCGGATTTCGACGCCGTCGTCGATTTCGTCGCCACCGGTGGCTATGCGCTCAAGGCCTACGAGCGCTTCGCGCGCATCAGGCAGGGCAAAGACGGCCGCTGGCGCATCGCCAATCCGGCCGTGGCGCAGCGCTACCGGCTCAATGTCGGCACCATCGTCGAGGCCGACATGCTCAAAGTCCGGCTGGTGCGCTCGCGCGCCTCGAAGCTGATCCCGCGCGGCGGCAGGCTCCTCGGCGAGGTCGAGGAGTATTTCGTCGAGACCATGATACCGGGCGACACCTTCGTGTTCGCCGGCGAAATCCTCAAATACGAGACCCTTGTCGAGGACCAGGTCTATGTGTCGCGCGCAACCTCGGACGATCCCAAGGTGCCAGCCTATGGCGGGGGCAAATTCCCGCTCTCGACCTATCTCGCCGCCCGCGTCCGTGGGATCATCGCCGATCCGCGACAGTGGCGGGACTTGCCGGCGCAGGTGCGCGAGTGGCTCGAGATCCAGCAATGGCGCTCGCAGATGCCGGGCGCGCGGGAGCTGTTGGTCGAAACCTTTCCGCGCGGCAACAAGCACTATCTGATCTGCTACCCGTTCGAAGGCCGGCTCGCGCATCAGACGCTGGGCATGCTTCTGACGCGGCGGCTCGAGCGGGCGCGATTGCGGCCGATGGGCTTCGTCGCGAACGAATACGCGCTTGCGGTCTGGGGCCTCGGTGACGTCGCCCAACGCCTCGATCGCGGCGAGCTTTCGCTCGCGAGCCTGTTCGACGAGGACATGCTTGGCGACGATCTCGAGGCGTGGCTTGCCGAATCGGCGCTGATGAAGCGCACCTTCCGCAATTGCGCGATCATCGCCGGCCTGATCGAGCGCCGCTTTCCGGGCGAGGAGAAATCGCGCCGGCAGGTCACGATCTCGACCGACCTCGTCTACGACGTGCTGCGCAGCCATCAGCCCGACCACGTGCTCCTGCGCGCCGCGCGCGCCGACGCCTCGACCGGCCTCCTCGATGTCCGTCGTCTCGGTGAAATGCTCTCGCGCATCAGGGGCCGAATCGTTCATAAAGCGCTCGACCATGTCTCGCCGCTCGCGGTCCCGGTCATGCTCGAGATCGGGCGCGAGGCGGTTTATGGCGAAGCCGCGGACTCGCTTCTGGCCGAGGCGGCGGATGAGTTGGTGAAGGAGGCGATGCAGTGAGAGCCGGCGCTCGACCGGAGCCGTCCGCTCCCTCCCCGCGCGCAGGAAGAGAGGCGCCGACGGCTCGGGCGGAACTTGCCGTCGCCGGTGCGATGCTCGTCGCCGATCCGGCCGGCGCGCTCTATTGGCCGGACGAAAAGCTCCTCGTCGTCGCCGACCTGCACCTGGAAAAAGGCTCGGCGTTTGCCGCGCGCGGCGTTCTGCTGCCGCCATACGACACCGCGACCACATTGGCGCGGCTCGCAGACCTCGTCGACCGTTACGCGCCACGTCTCGTCATCGCGCTGGGCGACAGCTTCCACGATGGTGGCGGGCCGTCGCGCATGAGCGGCGCCGATCGTGCGGCGCTCAAGAAACTCCAGCGCGGCCGCGATTGGGTCTGGATCGCCGGCAATCACGATCCCGATCCGGCCGAGGCGGTCGCCGGCGATTTCGCCGAAGTCCTATCATTCGGCCCGCTGACCTTCCGCCACGAGCCATCGGAGCAGCGCTGTGACGGCGAGGTCGCCGGCCATTTGCATCCGGTCGCGCGCGTCGCGCGGCGCGGCCGCGCGATCAGCCGGC
>JASHXX010000472.1 GCA_030043335.1 Xanthobacteraceae bacterium | reverse complement strand
TCTCGAACGGCAGCGCCCGCTACCGCCTCCTGCTGCTGCCGTTCAGCAGCTACGGGCTCAAATGCGACCATGTGCTGGGCCAGCTCACGCGCGCCGCGGAGCTCGGCGCGGTCGCCACCTTCAAACACTGGCTCGCTTCCTAGAAGCACCGCTTTCTTCGCGGCGCCCGTGAAAGCCGGGGGCGCTCGCGTAAGGATTCACCACGGAGGCACGGAGGACACGGAGGATAAGTATTGAGCGCGCGAAGCGCGCTCTTCGTTATATCTCCGTGATCTCCGTGCCTCCGTGGTGAATCTTTTCCCGCGCGGCGAAGAAAGAGGTGCTTCGACCTGATCGGGACAGTATCTACGAAGCGAGCCAGCGCTTGAAGCTGGCGACGGCGCCGAGCTCCGCGACGCGCGAGAGCTGGCCCAGCACATGGTCGCATTTGAGTCCGTAGCTGCTGAAGGGCAGCAGCAGCAGGCGGTAGCGGGCGTTGCCCGTGGAGATCGGGAAGCGCTTCTCTTCCTCGATCGGCTCGCCGCGCTTTGCCGCGTTGCGGCCGCGCGCCATGATCCAGTCGATGACCGTCGCCGTGTATTCGATCTCGCCATCGCTCTCGCCGAGGCGGGTGATGCGCGGCAAGTCGTTCGCCTCGACGGCAAGCAGCACGGTGTTGGGCCAGGTGGCGGCGACGAGGTTGCGGTCGAGCTCGTCCAGCGCGGGGAAATCCCGCCCGCCGCGCAAGCTGTCCCAATAATCGAGGATGTCCGCCTCACCGCTTTCCGGCGGGGGCTCGGCATCGCGAGCCGCCGGCGCGGGCGCTTCTTCCGGTGACTCCGGCGGCGCTTCGACGCGGATGGGCACCAGACGCGGCTCCGGCTCCGCCACCGGCGCGAATTCCGGCTCGGGATCGTCCAGCGGATCGCCAAGCATCTCCGCGTCGTCGAATGGCGCCATCAGCTCGAGCGCCTCGCCATCGCGCAACGTGGCCGGCGGCTCGACATCGTTCGCCGGCTCGGGCGCCGACGGCTCTGCGGGCGCTGGCGCCATCAGCTCGATGAAAGGCGCGCTCTCCGCGCGTTCCGGCTCCGGCTCCGGCTCCAGATCCCGCTGTGTCGGCGGCGGCAGCAGCTCGACAACGGGCGGGATCTCCGGCATCTCCGGTTCGGGCACGGGCGCCGGCGTCGGCATGAGTTCGAAGAGGTCCAGTATCTCGGGCGGTGCCGGCTCCGCCGTCGCCTCGATGATGGGTGGGCCCTCGGGCAGTGCCGGCTTGGCGGCCGGCGGCGGCAAGCCTTCGAAGAGGTGCGGAAGCTCTGGCGTTGCCGCTGGCCGCAACCCGTCGATGATGCGCTCGATTTCCTTGAAGGCGGCTTCGGATGCCGGCGGCGGCAAAGCGATCACCGGCTCGGGCGCCGCGGGGCTGCCGCTCTCCGCGGTGAGATCGCCACGTTTGGCGCCGCGCGTCAGCGGCGGCTTCCGCCGCTTGATCCTCACCGAGGTGAGGGAAGCGGCCGGCTCGAGGCCCGAGGGTGCGGCGTCGGGCGTCATGACCGGTGGTCGGGAGCGGCCCGACCGAAGCCGAGAGCGGCGCAGCCGCCTTGCGGATCGCGCCCCTGGTCGAGGCAGGCGCAGCGTCCGGCCATGAGCAGCGGCAGGACGGTGTTGATGTAATGGTCGACCGCCGCCAGGATCAGCCCCTGATTGCTGCGGCCGAGATGCGCCGCGGCAAGCCGCAGGCGCAGATGGCGCGCGGTCGGCATGCGCAGCGACACCCGCGTCATCCCGTCTTCGCCGCCGCCGCCCGAGCGCTTGCCCTCCGGCTTCGGCAGGAACTCGACGGTAGCGCCGTGCGCGCCGGCTGCGGCGCTCTTGGCGCTGGGCGTGGCGTCACCCTTGGTGACGAGCAGTGATGCGGTCAGCGATGCCGCTCTCATGGCGCACCTCTTCCATCGACCATGATCGGCTCGATCTCCTGCTTCGGCGCCGCCGAGAGCAGGGTCGAGGGCAACAGCGTGCGGAAATCGCGGTTGAGCCGGTTGGCGAGATATTCCCAGAGCAGCACCAGCTCCTCGGCCGAGCGCGCTTCGCCCGGCACTTCCATGACGGTGCGGCCGTCGATCATGCTGGCGGCGAAGCCGGTGCGGTGATGGAGGATCACCGGCGCCAGCGTGCCGTGCTGGGACAGCGCCATCACCGCTTCGGCGGTAATGCGGGCGCGCGGGGTCGCGGCGTTGATGACGAAGACCAGCGGCTTGCCCAGGCGCTCGATCAGCTCGACCGTGGCGCCGGCGGCGCGCAGATCATGCGGGCTCGGCCGCGCCGGGATGATGACGAGGTCGGCAAGGCTGATCACCTCGGTGATCGTCGCCTCGATGGCAGGCGGCGTGTCGACGACGAGCAGCTTGATGCCGAGCTCGCGCATGCGCTGGATATCGGTGGCGAGCCGGCCGGAGCTGGTGCGCGCGAAGAGCGGCGTGTCCGCGATGCGCGCATTCCACCATTCCGACAGGCTTCCTTGCGGGTCGGTGTCGACCAGCGCCACCGGGCCGAAGCCGGCGCGGTCGGCCTGCACCGCCAGATGTCCGGCCAGCGTCGTCTTGCCCGACCCACCCTTCTGGGAAGCGACAGCGATAA
>JASHXX010000471.1 GCA_030043335.1 Xanthobacteraceae bacterium | reverse complement strand
CATCCGGCTCCTGGAAAACACCGGCTTCGTGCGCGAAGGCTATGCGCGCGAATATCTATGCATCGACGGCGTCTGGCAGGACCATCTGCTCTACGCGCGTCTGAAGGATTCCCGGCCTTAACCGCCCTGCCCGTTTTGCTCCCTGCCCGCCTGCAGAGAAGGATCGGGCGGGCATGCGCCTTGGGTTGGCCACGGTTGACTTGATATAACGCCGCTGGAGTATGAGCCGGAAAAGTTGCAACCGGTTTTCCGAATCGATCATGCTCCATTGGGAAGTCTGAGCGTAATCGCTTTGATCGGAAGCGACTATGCTCCAGGGGACCGCTGTGGCGGCAAGCTGCCGGGGAATGCTGCGCAACAAACACCGGGCGAGGTGGCGGGCGAAAGCCGCGGTCGAGGCCTTGATGGCGTTTGCGGTCCTCGCCAGTGGCTGCACTCCCGGCGGCGTGTTCAACAACGCCAATGCGCCGGTCGCGGAGCCCTCGCCCTCGCTGAGCGACCGAATCACCGGCTTCTTCTCGGCCTCCTCGGCGAAGGCGCCGCAGGCTGTCACCACCCCGCAGGGCCAACTCAATTGCCCCGGGCTCGAAATCCGCGAAGGCGCCTCGACGCTCGCCGTCGGCCCGCGCGGCGAGAACGCCACCATGTCGCTCAAATATCAAGGCACCTTCGTGCGCATCGCCCGCGAATGCGCCGTGGCCGGAGGCAATATGGTGATGAAGATCGGCGTCCAGGGGCGCGTCATCATCGGTCCCGCCGGCGGCCCCGGCGAGGTCGACGTGCCGGTGCGCCTCGCCGTGATCCAAGAACGGCCGGGCGGCTCGGTGCCGGTCTTCACCAAGCTCGTTCGCATCCCGGTGACGATACCGGCGCAGGGCGACGCGACGTTCTCCCACGTCGAGGATGGCGTCAGTTTCCCGCTGCCGTCCCCGGTGGCGGCACTCGAGGACTACGTCGCCTATGTCGGGTTCGATCCGCTGGCGGCGGAAGCCGAGGAAAACGCCAAGGCGCAAAAGCCGAAGCCGAAGGCGAAACCGAAGCTGAGACCGAGTTCCGGCTAGATTTTTTTGCCGTGGCGACGGGATTCAATTGAATTTTTTTCTGACGTCCTCAATCCCCTGCGCCAGCAGGTCCTCGGCAACCTTGCCTTTGGCGGTAGCGGTCAAGATCTTCTCGGCGGCTGCGACCGCGGCGTCGGCGGCGGCTGAGCGCACATCGGCGAGCGCCTGCGCCTCGGCTTGCACGATCTTGACCTCGGCCATCTTGGCGCGGCGGGCGACGAAGTCTTCCATCCGCGCCTTTGCCTCGACCGCGAGGCGCTCGGCCTCGGCGGTGGCGGAGGCGACGATGGCGGCCGCTTCGGCCTCGGCTTCGCGCCCTTTGCGCTCGAACTCGGCGAGCAGCGCCTGCGCCTCGTCGCGCAGCCGCCGCGCCTCGTCGAGTTCGGCCTTGATCCGCGCCTGCCGCTCATCGAGCGCGCCGGTAATCCGCCGATGCGCGCCCAAATAGATGAGCAGGGCGAGGAACAGCACGAACGCCAGCGCGACCCAGAGCTCGGTTTCCTGCAGCGCTTCCGGCATGGCTCGCTTCCTTGGCTCGCGCCGCTCTAGCGCTTGAGGGTTTCGCCCACGGCGGCGGCGACGTCGTTGTCGGCCGGCGCCTTGCCGACGAGCCGCTCGACAATGGCCGCAGCGGTCTGCGCCGCGATCGTGCCGACATTGCCCATCGCGGCGGCGCGGGTCGCTGCGATCGATTGCTCGGCCGCGGTGAGCTTTTGGTGTAGCTGCGCCTCGAGCCGTTTGTTGATCGCCTCGGCCTCCGCCGCCTGCCGCTCGCGGGTCGTCGTGGCGATCGCCTGGGCGCGGGCGCGGGCGTCGGCAAGGGCCTTCTCGTAGGCGGCGCGGGCGGCGTCCGATTGGTCCTTGAAGCCTTGCGCCGCCGCCAGATCGCCGGAAATGTGCTTGCTGCGTTCGGCCAGGATCGCGCCGATGCGCGGCAGCGCCACCCGCGACATCAGCACGTAGAGCAGGACGAAGCTCACCGCCAGCCAGGCGACCTGCGAGGGAAAGTGCTGCGACTGGAACGGCGGAAACGCCGTCTTGCCCGCGGGCGCTTCGGTGTGGGCGTTGGTCTCGGCCATGGCGATGTCGGCGGGCGCCGGCGAAGCCTTAGAGCCCGAACAGCAGCAGGAGCGCGATCAGCAGCGAGAAAATGCCGAGCGCCTCGGTGACGGCGAAGCCGAAAATCAGATTGCCGAACTGGCCCTGTGCGGCGGACGGGTTGCGCAGCGCCGCCGCCAGATAATTGCCGAAGATGATGCCCACGCCGGCGCCGGCGCCGCCCATGCCGATGCAGGCAATGCCGGCCCCGATATATTTCGCGGCGGTCGGATCCATGAGAAAGCTCCTTTTCGAGGTTGGAAAAATCGGCCGTCAGTGGCCCGGGTGAATCGCATCGTTGAGATAGATGCAGGTGAGAATGGCGAACACGTAGGCCTGCAGCACGGCGACCAGAAACTCAAGCGCGGTCAGCAGCAGCACCATGATGAACGGCAGCGTCGCGCCGAACCAGCCGAGCACGCCCCAGCCGGCGAGCATGATGATGAATCCGGCGAACACCTGCAGCGTGATATGCCCGGCGAGCATGTTGGCGAACAGACGCACGCTGTGCGAGACCGGCCGCGACAGGAACGACAGCACCTCGATCGCCACGATCACCGGCAGGATCACTTTCGGCACGCCCTTGGGAACGAACAGGTTGAGAAAGTGCAGGCCGTTCTTCCAGAAACCGTAGCCGACGACGATGACGAACACGGTGAGGGCCAGCGACGCGGTGATGATCAGCTGGCTGGTCACAGTGAACGAATATGGGATCAGCCCGATCAGATTGGCGGCGAGCACGAACATGAACAGGGTGAACACGAAAGGAAAGAACTTCATGCCCTCATTGCCGGCCGTGCTGCGCAGCATATTGGCGACGAACTCGTAGGAGACTTCGGCGATCGACTGCAGCCGCCCCGGCACCAAGGCGCGCGGCGCGGTCGCGCCGATCAGCAGGATCGACACCGAGGCGACGATGATCAGCATCACCAGCGCCGAGTTGGTAAAGGCGATGTCGCGGCCGCCGATGCTGGCCATCGGGATCAGGTCGTGGATCTGGAACTGATGGATCGGATCGACCTTCATCGTCTCATCGCCGCCGGCGTCGCGCGCCGCCTAGTCTGGCCGGTTCTCCGGGATCACTCCCGCCGAGCGCATCACGCTGAGCACGCCCGCGGCAAAGCCGAGCAGAAGCAACACAATGAGCCCCCAGGGCGAGGTCCCGAGCAAGCGGTCGATCAGCCAGCCGAGGCCGGCGCCGACCAGCACGCCTGCAACGAGTTCGCTCGAGAGCCGGAAGCCTCTGGCGTAGCCGGATGCAGTCGTCGCCCGATCCACACCAGGTCCATCGGAAGGCGGCGCGGCACGCCCGCGTGCCTCGCCCAGTCCTTCGCCGAGACGCTGGAGTCTCGCGGAGAGAGCGGCCTCGTCGGTGTGCGCCTTGCCGCGGTTGCCGTCATTGCGCGTGCCGTCGCTCATGGCCTTGTTCTCGGCCTTCGACACTTGCGGCTGGCGACGATCGCAGCGGGCCCGCCCCTTGAAGCCGCGCGGACCATACTGATTGGGTTTTGCCGAGTCAAGAAACGCACCGAAGCGCTAATGCATTGAAACTAATGATGGATATGGACGTTGGCGCAATCTTTGTCGAGGCTCGATTGTGCGCCGCAAAGCTGCTAGCCCTAGAGTGGCGCGCGGGTTGTTGCGTTCAAGTCCCGGTGAGGAGATGACCATGATCGGCAAAGCTTTCGCCATCGTCGCCGCCGGCTGCTGTCTGGCGGTGCCGGTTTTCGCCGACGACGCGCCGCCCGGCAGCGGCGAAGGGCGCTACAGTTTCAACAAGGCGGCCGACGGCTTCGTGCGGCTCGATACCCAGACCGGCGAAGTCGCTTTATGCAGCCAGCGCAGCGTCGGCTGGGCCTGCCAGACGGCGCCCGAGGATCGCGCCGTGCTCGAGAGCGAGATCACGCGGCTGCGCGCCGAGAACGCCGCGCTGAAGAAGGACATGCTGTCGCGCGGGCTCCCGCTGCCGTCCGGCGCGATGCCCGAACCGCCTTCGGTAAGCGAGCGCGCCCCGCTATGGCATGGCGATTCCGATCTCGACCGAATGATGGCCCTGGTCGGCCGGATCTGGCAGCGCTTCGTCGACGCGATCGCCCGGGCCGAGAAGCAGCTGCAGAACAAGGGCTGAGCGCAACCGCGTGCCGATCGATCCGTCTTCGATCCGGATGACGCACGCGGCGACGATCGCCACCGCTTCGCTTTCGGTCGCGACCTCCGGCGAAGGCTTCTTCGAGATCACGGCCGAGGTTGCGCGCTTCCTGGAGCAGATCAAGGCGCGCGACGGCGTTGTGCTCCTCTATCTGCGGCACACCTCGGCCTCACTGGTGATCCAGGAGAACGCCGACCCGGACGTGCGCAGCGATCTCGTCACCGCGCTTTCGCGCATCGCCCAGGCGCAGGCCGGCTGGGTGCACGAGACCGAGGGGCCGGACGACATGCCGGCGCATATCAAATCCATGCTCAACGGCGTTTCGCTCCACGTCCCGGTTACCGACGCCAAGATGGCGCTCGGCGCCTGGCAGGGGATCTACGTCGCCGAGCACCGCGCCCGGCCGCACCGCCGCGAGGTGACGCTGCAGTTCGTCGGCGCGTGCGGGTCGGCGTGACGGCACGAATGAAAATTACTAACCGCGCGCAAAGTTTTTTTCGTTTGCGGGCCACTCGTGCCCCGCTGAGAGTTATGTCGCCAATCGTCGGCGCCTGCGCAATCGTCAGTCCCTGCGAAAGCCAGTTGTTCACATGAACGCCCCACGCGGCGGCGCGGTTGCGCCGAAACCGGACCAGCATGCATCGCGCCGCGCCCTGCCGGCCGATTCTGCCGCGGCAGCGCCCGGATCGTCGGCCGAGATCGAATTCTGGTTCGAGTTCGCCAGCAATTACAGCTATCTCAGCGCCATGCGCATCGAGGACGCCGCGCGGCAAAGCGGCGTTCGCATCCTCTGGAAGCCGTTCCTCCTCGGACCGATTTTCCGCGCGCTCGGCATCGAGACCTCGCCGTTCCTGCTGCAAAAGGAGAAGGGCGCCTATGTCTGGCAGGACATGGTGCGGCAGTGCCGCAAATACGGGCTCGCCTGGCGCAAGCCGAGCACGTTTCCGCGGCCGAGCGTGCTTCCGGCGCGGGTCGCGCTCATCGGCGCGGAGGAGCCGTGGATCGGCGTCTTCTGCCGGGCGGTCATGGAGCTCAACTTCGCGCTCGATGAAGATATCGATCAGCCCGAGCGGCTCGCCTCGATCCTGATCGGACTCAACCTTCCGGCTGCGGAGATTCTCGATCGTGCCGGCACCGAGCCGGTGAAAGCACTGCTGCGGCACCAGACCGACGAGGCGCGTCGCAAAGGAATCTTCGGTGCGCCGACTTTCTTCGTCGGCAGCGCGATGTTTTGGGGCAACGACCGCCTCGACGATGCGCTGATGCTGGCCTCGGAGCACAAGCGCGCCGCGGCTATGCCGCGCGAATGATGCGAGAGCCCGATGCCGGTCCGCACCGAACGCAGCGATCGCGTGCTCACGGTCATCCAATCGCGCCCCGAGGCGCGCAACGCCGTCGATCCCGAGCACGCGCAGGCGCTTTACGAGGCGTTCGTTGCGTTCGACGCCGACGAGACCGCGGACGTTGCGGTGTTCTGGGGTGAAGGCGGCGCGTTCTGCGCCGGTGCCGATCTCAAAAGCCTTGCGGCGCGCGGCATCGCCACGCCGGAAAACCGAAGCACGCACACCTCGCTCGAATTTCCAACTGATGGCGGCGCGGTGCCGCGCGGGCCGATGGGGCCGACGCGGCTGCGGCTTGGCAAGCCGGTGATCGCCGCGATCGAAGGCCCGGCGGTCGCCGGCGGTCTCGAGCT
>JASHXX010000470.1 GCA_030043335.1 Xanthobacteraceae bacterium | reverse complement strand
CAACAGATCGCCGAGCAACATCGAGAGCCCGCCATCGCCGGCCAGGCAGACCACTTGCCGACCGGGTTGGCACTTTTGCAGCCCGATCGCCGAAGGCATCGCGCTCGCCATCGTACCGTGCAGGAGGCTGCTGAAAGTCCGGCGCTTGCCGAAGCTGTCGATGTGGCGTATCGCCCAAGCCACCGCCGTGCCGTCATCTGCCGTAAACAGCGCGTCCTTGGCCGCGTACTTGTTGATGACCTTGGTCAGGTATGTGCCAGAAATGGTGGAGTCGGCACCCGCAGTTTCCGCCGCTTCCGAATCCTGGTGCTTCTGATGGCGCTTCACGTAAGCCGCCAAGAAGCTGCCATCATCGTGTTGCTGGAGGCGTGGCAGCAGAGCCTGCAAGGTCTCTTTGATGTTGCCGACGACGCCAAGCGCGACGGGATGACGGTGACCGATATGCGTGGCATCGAGGTCGATCTGAATGATCTTCGCCCGGTCGGGATAGAATTGCGGCCAAGCAAAATCTGCGCCGAGTTGGAGCAGCACCTCGCAGTTCAGGATCGCGTGATACCCGGCGGCCTCACCGAGGAGGCCGGTCATGCCGACATTGTATGGATTGTCGTGCGCCACAAAGTCCTTGCCGCGCGAGGTGTGGGCCATTGGCGCCTTTAGCCGCGCGGCGGTGGCGACCACCTCGTCGTGGGCGCCGGCGCAACCGGCCCCGGCATAGATTGAGATTGCGTCGCTCGTGTTGAGAATGGCCGCGATCTCGTCGAGGTCGGCATCGCTCGGGCGAATGACCGGCCTCCGGGCGTGGACGGCATACGGCCGTTCCTCGTGGGCGGCCGCGTTTGAGATATCCGCCGGCGCAACCAGCACCGCAACGCCACGCTTGGTCAGCGCCGCCTGACAGGCCGCGACTGTCTTGCGCCGGGCTTGCTCCGGCGTCAGGATTGTTTCGCAGAAGACGCTGCACTCCCGGTAAACCTGATGGAAATCCACCTCCTGGATTGAGTTGAAACCTATATCCTGGCGTATGATCTGTGTGGCGATCAGGACGACCGGCGCACGATTGCGATTAGCCTCATATAGGCCATTGATGAAGTGGAGGCTGCCGGGCCCGCAGGAACCGGCACAGGCCACGAGTTCCCCAGTAAACTGCCCTTCCGCGCCCGCCGCGAAAGCGCCCGCCTCCTCATGGCGCATGTGCACCCACTCGATCTTGCTCTCGTGGATTGCGTGGGTGATGCGATTAAGCGTGTCGCCGACGATTCCGTAGCACCTCTTTACGCCGGCCGCCTGCAGCGTCTCGACGATTACGTCGGCTACCCGTTTAGTCATTGCGAGGATCTCCCATGTTGCTCAGCAGATTGCCTATCGGATTCCCGAAAGCGTGCTGCCGTCGTAGCGCGCTCTCTGATCTGCTGGACGCTTTACGTGCGGCAGGTGTTCAGATGAAAGCTATTGAACGAAGGTATCGCCAATACCTTTGGATTGGTCGGCGCGAGGTTGCCGATGGGACCGGCGGCGTGTTTAAAACCAGTACCGAAGGTCAAGAAGATCAGACAACTAGGCGTCCGGGAGCCGTTTCAGTGCTGATTGGACGAATGGGAACGACCTCGCGTCGCCGTTGGTGACGCCAAGCCGTGACTAGCCCTCACGAAATGGATATCATAGGTGATAGTGCGGTAGTTTTGAGGCTGTGGATCAACTATGACCCGGCCAACAACCTCATCGTTCAGTCGAAGGGAAGCAGAAACTCTCTTCGACGGAGAGAGACGCATTCTGGAGATGGTCGCCAAAGGAGGCGCGCTTTCGCGCATCCTCGACGCGCTGTGTCGACTGGTGGAAGAATATGCCGAGGGTGTTCTGGCGTCCGTCTTACTGGTCGATGGTGGTTGCTTGCGACATGGCGGCGCGCCTAGCCTCCCGAAAGCCTACACTGATGCAATCGATGGCGGTCTCATCGGACCTCGCGCCGGTTCTTGTGGGACGGCCGCGTACCGTGGCGAGCAAGTCATTGTTTCTGATATCATGAGCGATCCATTGTGGGTCGATTATAGCGCAATAGCTTTGCAATATTCATTGCGGGCCTGCTGGTCGACTCCTATTATGTCCTCCCAAGGCAGGGTGATGGGGACCTTTGCGATGTATTATCGCGAACCTCGGAGCCCAAGCCGACGCGATCAGGAGGTCATCGCAAGGATCACGCATATTGCGAGCATCACGCTCGAACGAGCGGAGCGTGACGCTGCGCTGCGGCAAAGCGAGGCCCGTCTTGCGGAAGCGGAACGCGAGCTTCAGCTGACAATTGACACGATGCCAGTTCTCGTTGCGACTTATCGCCCGGATGGTACCCGCATTTTCGCCAATCAGACTTGGTTCGACTATACCGACCTCCCGCTCGACAGCGCGATACGCGCCGAGGGCACTGGCATCATCCACCCGGAGGATGCGGAACGCGTCTTGCGAGAATGGCAGAAGTCACTCGCGGCAGGGGTGCCGTTCAAGGCCGAGATGAGACTCCGTCGGGCCGACGGAGAGTATCGATGGCATTCGGCACACCGCGTGCTGGCGCACGACCACGCAGGTACTGCCGCCAGATGGTACAGCGTGGGCATCGATATCGAGGATCGCAAGCGAGCCGAGGAGGCGTTGGCAGCAAGCGAGCGTGATCTCAAGCTCATCATCGACACGATTCCAGCACTAACCTGGTCGGCGCGGCCGGACGGTTCGGCCGAATTCTTCAACCAGCAATATCTCGACTACATAGGCTTCCCGGCGGAGCAAGC
>JASHXX010000469.1 GCA_030043335.1 Xanthobacteraceae bacterium | reverse complement strand
GGCACGTCGGCGGCGCGAATGATCCGCTTGACGCCCGGCGCGCGCGCCGCCGGCGAATCGTCGATCGAGCGAATCCGGGCGTGGGCGTGCGGGCTGCGCAGAATCTTCAGGTGCAGCAGATTGGCGAAGCGGTGATCGTCGTAATAGGCCGAGGTGCCGGTGACGTGGCCGAGCATGTCCTGGCGCTGCGTCGGCTTGCCGACCTCCTTGAGGTTGTCGTCGCGTTCGTCGGCGAAGATGTCTTTGCGCAGTTCGAGCATGGCAGCTTCCTTCAGGCACGCCGGCGGCTGTCGCCGCGGGCGGCGTCGAGCACGGCCGCGATGATCGGCTCGTAGCCGGTGCAGCGGCAGATATTGCCGCAGATGGCGTCGACAACCTCCTCGCGGGAGGGGCTGGGATTGCGGTCGAGCAGCGCCTTCGCCGCCATCAGCATGCCCGGCGTGCAATAGCCGCATTGGGCGGCGAAGCGCTCCATGA
This sequence comes from Xanthobacteraceae bacterium, assembly GCA_030043335.1. Classification (GTDB taxonomy): domain Bacteria; phylum Pseudomonadota; class Alphaproteobacteria; order Rhizobiales; family Xanthobacteraceae; genus BOG-931. The sequence continues at coordinate 2,172 of JASHXX010000469.1, read as the reverse complement.
AGGCGCTTTGCAGCGGATGCAGGTCGGCGCCGCGGCGCAGTCCGGCGACGGTCTCGATCGACTTGCCGGCGCAGCTCTCGGCAAGCGTGATGCAGGAGAGCCGCGGCGCACCGTCGATAAGCACCGTGCAGGTGCCGCAAGTGCCCTGCCAGCAGCCGCCTTTCACCGACAGGTCGCCGACCGATTCGCGCAGCACGTCGAGCAGGTTGGCGCCGCTGTCGGCAAAGGCCGCAACCTCCTCGCCGTTGAGCCGGAACTGGACTGGCGTCTTCATCGGCGCCTCACGCGTGGCCGGCGCCGAGCAGCAAACGGCGCAGATGGACGGGAAGGATTTCGCGCCGCCACCAGGCGCTGGCGATGGCGTCGTCGACCGGCGCTGTGCCGTCGGCGGCGCCGGCGAGCGCCGGGGCGATGCCGGCGGCATCGAGGCTGCGGCCTTCGAGCGCGCGCTCGGCGGCTTTGGCCCGCACCGGCGTGCGGCTCATCGCGCCATAGGCGATGCGCGCGCCGGCGAGACGGCCGCTGGCGAGCGGAAGCTGCGCCGAGATCGAGAGCACTGCCACGCCCTTAGGGTGAACGCGGGTGACCTTCACGAACCGGAACGCATCCGCTGGCGGCCGCTTGAATACGACGCTTGCTACCACCGAGGTATTGCGCTCGCGGCGGCCGAGAAATTCCTCGAGCGGCGCCTCGCGCTGGCCGAGGCTGCCGGCGAGCATGACGGTCGCGTCGAGCGCGAGCAAGGCCGCGGCGAAATCCCCGTACGGGGAGGGGGCGAACAGATTGCCGCCCACGGTTGCCGCCTCGCGCACCGCCGGGCCGCCGACCGCGCGCGCGACCGGATGCAGAAACCCAAGGTCGCGCTCGGCAAGGATCGCCGCCATGGTGACGCCGGCGCCGAGCTCGATCCGGCCCGAGGAGACCGCGATAGTGCTGAAGCTCGGATCGGTCGAGCGCACGATCGCCTCGATCGACGGATCGGCCTCGTTGAGCGCGCGCATCACCAGCGTGCCGCCGGCAAGAAAGCGCGCGTTGCGTTCGCTCGACAGCGCGCTGGCGGCGTCGGCGAGCTTGGCGAAAGTTCTTACCGTTACGCTCACGCGCGGCCCTCCACTGCCGAGGCGGCGAGATGGGCGCGGACCGCGGCGAAGCCCGCCTCGTAGATGTCTTCGCTGACCATGCGCGTCATCTCCGCCTCTTCGCCCTTGCGGGTCGAGAACGAGCAGCGCCAGTCCCAAAAAGTCTGATTGCCATCGGTCACGGGCGCAAGCCGCACATGGGCGACGTAGTTGAACAGCGGCACCGGGGTGTCGAGCAGGCAATAGCTGAAAGTCTGCTCGAGGTCGGACAGCGTCAGCAGCCGCTCGCGCAGCTCGGAGCCGTCGCGCAGGAAGAAGCGGCGCACGCAGCCGAGCTTGTCGGCGCTCTGGCCGCGCTCGATCGTGCTCTTGGCGACCGCCGGGTGCCAGCGGTCGTGGCCGTTGAAGTCGCGCAGGAACGCCCATACCCGGTCGGTCGGCGCGTCGATGATGGTCGAGCGGACGATCCGGATCATCGGCTCAGCCTCCGAATTGCCGCTTCAAGGCGTCGAAGCCGCCCTGGAACACGCCGCCGCCGATCGAGGAGACGAGCTCGGCCTCGCGTTCCGGCGGGCAATCGAATTCCGCGGTCCACTCGACGAAGGTGCGATCGCCGTCGGTGACCGGAGTGAGGCGCAGCGTCGCCACGTAGTTCTCGACGCCCATCGGCGACTCCAGGATCGAATAGGTGCAGAACAGATCGAAGTCGGAAAGGCCGAGCAGCTTCTCGCGGATGCGGTCGCCGTTGCGCAGCCGGAAATCGCGTATGCAGCCGACCTTGTCCGACGGCTCGCCGTTCTCGATCCGGCTCTCGGCGATGCCCGGATGCCACGACGGCAGCCCGTTGAAGTCGCGCACCCGCGCCCAGACGCGGTCGGAGCGGCCATTGATGACGCTCGAGACGTAGACGCGGGCCATGTCGCTTCTTTCCTGCTGCTTCGATCGTCCTCAGGTTTGCCCGGACGATCCGCCGCCGCCTTCTTCGGGCGGCTTCTTGGTCGTTTCCTTGCGGATCCCCTGCATGTCGCGCGCCTCGCGGATCAGGCCCGGCAGGCGCGACAGGCTGCCGCCTTCGATGCCGATCTCGGCGAGG
>JASHXX010000468.1 GCA_030043335.1 Xanthobacteraceae bacterium | reverse complement strand
AACTCTCTGCTCTAGTTCTCGAGCTGTTCGTCAGACCCCTCATTTTCTGCAAGTTTGCCTTGCGAGCTTTGTTCAATATTCAGATCTGATGGTCCTCGCGCCATCCTCTGGGACGTTACGACAAAAGTCGGCCTCATGGTGAGATTTCTGTGGGCGTGATAGGCCACGATCACCTTCTTTGCCTCATCAAGCGTGGCCTTTCTCCAACGGATCGCTCGATGCTCCACACCGCCTACGCTCTCATCAATGCTGGTCTCCTCCACCTGGAGGATGAAGTTGCCAATTGAGTGAGGATCCGTGAAATCAATTCGCCCGGTGGGCGTCCAGCCGCCCTGTTGGTTCTGATTTGGATCGTGAGGATTCAAATTTGGCTTGTAAAAGTAATACGTTGCAAGGGCCGCGATCACAACAACAAGCACGCCTGCGGCCACAAACCAAGGCCATTGATCAGTGATCGTGTCCCACTGCATCGCGTTCCTCTGCACACTTTTAGCATTTTTCACACGAAAACTAGCGGCGAGAAAGCCGCTGTGGGGCTTTTTCTATGGCGGGCCGTGGAGCCTCCTTTTCGCCGCCGGGTTCTTCTGGGCTTTTATGTGGTGGGCGAGCATCGGGCTTCGGCTAATTTCACCGGTGTGCCCCGGGACAATTGAGCGCCGAAAGGACTTCGGCCACCGGCGCACTGACAAACTCTACGGCATCAGCCATGGTGAGCAGCGCCCACGCCAACTCACGCGCCTTTTCAATCGTCAGCGTGACTCCTCAAGCTCGGCAGCGAATCGTAAATTGGATTTTTGATCTGCAGCGTGACAACTGCCTGTTCAGCGGAAATTACGTCGGTGTTAATCGATACTTCGTCGCCGTCGTCGCCTTGGACTGCAATGCGCATGGTGATATCCCCTGCTCGCGGGAGTTATACCCTGCTTTTTTTGCAGGCCGCTGAAGGAGTTTCGGTAATTTTTACGCAATTGTCCTGCGCGCGCTGCTTGCTAGGTGTCTGGTCCCACGGAATCGTGGTGCATTGTATCACGATCTCCGGAGGGACCGACTATGGGGCAAATTCTTCACGGCAGCGCCACAACGACTGAGGCAGTCCGTCGAACAATACAGAATAGTCAAGCGAGCTTGAGGGAGCTCGCCGCCCGTTACGGCATTAATCCGAAGACCGTCGCCAAGTGGCGCCGACGCTGTTCGGTCTGCGACGCCCGCATGGGACCGAAGGAGCCTCGCTCGACGGTTCTTAGCAAACAGGAAGAGGCGCTGGTCGTCGCCTTCCGTAAGCATACGCTGCTTCCGCTCGACGATTGCCTTTACGCCCTACAGGCAACCGTGCCGCACCTGACGCGATCATCCTTGCACCGCTGCTTCCGGCGCCATGGGATCAGCCGCCATGCCTGAGACGCACGGCGACAAGCCCGCCGCCGAGAATAAGTTCAAGTCCTATCCCATCGGCCACTTCCACATCGACATTGCCGAGGTGCAAACCGAGGAGGGCAAGCTCTACCTGTTCGTCGCCATCGATCGGACATCCAAGTTCGCCTACGCCGAGCTGCACGAGAAAGCCAATCGTTGGATAGCTACGGACTTCCTCAAAGCCCTGATCAAAGCCGTCCCCTACAAAATCCACACCGTGCTGACCGACAACGGCATCCAGTTCACCGATCTGCCGAAGAATCGTCTCGGCCCCACGGCGCGCTGGCGTGCCCACATGTTCGATATGCTCTGTCACGCAGACAGCATCGAGCACAGGCTGACCAAGCCAAATCATCCTTGGACCAACGGCCAAGTTGAAAGGATGAACCGAACCCTCAAGGAGGCCACCGTACAACGCTATCATTACGGCACGCATGGCCAGCTCAAAGCGCACATCCAGGCCTTCCTCATGGCCTACAATTTCGCCAAACGCCTCAAGACCCTCCGAGGTCTGACTCCCTACGAGTACATCTGCAAAGTCTGGACGATGCAGCCAAATCGGTTCAGGCTAAACCCGCTTCACCACATCGTGGGACTGAACACCTAGTCGGGCGCGGCCGCAAATCGGCTCGGCGTGAAGCGAGGTGAATAAAACGTTTACAAGAGCGGTCGGCGACCTCGAGTGGCAAGACATTTACCAGAAACAAAATCAATCCACAGCAGGATGGTCGCAGGCTTCTGCCAGTAGACATACGCCCGTCGTAATTGCTCGTTTTGCCAAGGCGATAGTTGCGCACCGCGCCTAGGCCTGAATTAGGGTCCTTGCGGCAAACACCGTATCGATCTTGGCTTTCAGCGTCTTCGCGTCGAACGGCTTGATAATGTAACTGCTGACGCTTGCCTTGTTGGCGGCAACGAGGTTTTCAATCTTTGAATCGGCCGTGACCATGATGAATGGCGTTCGCGCCAGGGTCGGATCAGCCCGCACTTCGCGAAGGAATTCATAGCCGGTCATCGGCGCCATGTTCCAATCGGAAATCACCAGGCCGTAGCGTTTGGCGCGCATCCCGACGAGCGCTGTAGCGCCATCGCTGGCATCATCAACGTTGATGAATCCGAGTTGCCACAAAAGCTTGCGGACAATGCGTATTGTCGTGGCGCTGTCATCGACCACAAGCACTGCCGTCGTCGGGTCAAATGCCATGTCCGCGCCCCCATGAGCTCATCGCGAAAACAAGCCTGTCGGCCCACCCTGCCCGTCAGTGCCCGCAAGGCCCGGCCGATCAGCTCTGCCGACCAAAGCTAACCTGCTCCTATCGGTTGAACATCGGGTTAAACCGGGTGGATTCAACCGATCGACGCAACACCCCTCCACCCTAATCTGGCACGTTGAAATGGCATGCATATGGAGGGACATGCACCGACACGGTTCACGCCGAGGCTGAAAGCAGAGCCCTTAGAGCGCTGGAAGAGCGGCCAACAGATGCCTGATATCGCTGGAGCGCTCGAGGAACGAGTGCGGTGTCTAATATCTTGGCTCTCAACGTAGAAATTGCTCCAGCACCACGGCCGGAGCGCTCCAGCGAGTAGTGTTGCGTCGACCGGTTGAACTCACCCCGGGAAAGCTAACACAGACCCGAACCAAACGCGTCTAGCGGAAACCCAATCATAACGTCGTAGCGCCGCGCCATCCCGCCTTGCAGCTCCGGGATGTTTGATCAGGTATCACCAGCTCGAACAGAGTGGGAATTCCTAATGACGTCTCCACCACAGGCATGCGCCAGCCGGCGAAACGTTGCGGATCGTGCATGGAATTTCCTTATCGTCAAAAAGAATCGTTCCCGATCGCAAAATATCCACACGTAACGCTGTTCGATGTTCTTTCACAGGTACCTGAAAAGTCGCCCGACTAGAACACTCTTACAGTGGTTGTGCGCTATCCGTTCATGACGGCGCGTCGGCGCCGCGCAATTGTCAATGGCATGGAAACGGCGGTTTCATGAGGCCCGCGTTAAACTTGATGGTTAAGAGCCGATCCGGGAAGTTCTTGAATCTGATGAATCGGATGTGATTCCTTGTTGGGCGCTTGATTCTCTTTGGGGAGCGCCCGATGTGGAAGCCCGAACATCGTCTTGCCGCGGACCGCAGTGGCCTTCGGTATCCGAGTGACCTGACCGATCCCGAATGGGCGATTGTGGAGCCCATGATCCCGCCGGCTAAGC
>JASHXX010000467.1 GCA_030043335.1 Xanthobacteraceae bacterium | reverse complement strand
TGGCCGGCGCGATCCGCCGAGCGGCCAAGTGCGCGCGCCGGCGCGTGCGCGTTGATCCCGCCTCCCCTCGCCCTCGTCCGCCACAGCGCTCCTCGCCGACGCGCGGCACAACTTTGCGTCATGCTACACGAGGCGCACGCACTATTGCGAGCAGCTTGCGCCGCCGGCCAACAGATCAATCGCCGTCCTTCAGGCTCAGGATATAGGCGACGATATCTCTGGTATCGTCTTCCTTGATCACGATGTTCGGCATGGTCCGATGCGAGGTTCGCAGCGCGACCGTCAGCGCCGCGCTGGTCAGGCCGGGCGTCTTGGCGATGGTCTCGAAGGGTGGTGCATCGGGATTGGTCGAGCGGCCGGCCACCTTGTCCACGAGGTGGCATTGCGAGCAGATCTCTCGCGCGAGCTTGAGGCCGCGCTGAGCGCTGCCGGGCTGTTGCGCCTGTGCGCTCCCCGTCGCCGCAGTCATCGTCGCCAAGACGACGACCATTCCAGTTGCCGTGCCGATCAAACCACGCATTGGCCTCTCCCTGTCCCGGCTCGGGGCGTTCAGCTTCCGCCGCCGGAAACCTTTGCCCATGTGTCGCGTAAACCGACAGTGCGGTTGAACACCAGCCGGTTCGGAGTCGAATCCGGGTCGCGGCAGAAATAGCCCTGACGCTCGAATTGCACCGCATCGTCGGCATTGTCGACCGCCAACGCCGGCTCGACGCGCGCCTCGGCGATGATTTCGCGCGAACCGGGATTGAGGTCGGCGGCGAAATCCCCGGCGTTCGGATCCGGGCGTGAAAACAGCGGATAATAGAGGCGCACCTCGGCCGGCACCGCGTCTGCTGCCGCGACCCAATGCAGCGTCGCCTGCACCTTGCGGCCGTCTGGCGCGTTGCCGCCCTTGGTCGCCGGATCGTAGGTGCAGCGCAGTTCGGTCACCTCGCCGGCGGCGCTCTTCACCACCTCGCGGCAGGTGATGAAAAAGGCGTAGCGCAAGCGCACCTCGCGGCCCGGAGCGAGACGAAAGAACTTCTTCGGCGGATTCTCCATGAAGTCGTCGCGCTCGACGAAAAGCTCGCGGCCGAAGCGGATGCGCCGCGTACCCGCGGCGGGATCCTCCGGATGGTTGAATGCCTCGAGTTCCTCACTGCGGCCTTCCGGATAATTCTCGATCACGATCTTGAGCGGCCTTAAGACCGCCATGCGCCGCTGCGCGGTCTTGTTGAGGTGCTCGCGGATCGAAAACTCCAGCATCGCCATGTCGACGACGCTGTTGGCCTTGGCGACGCCGATGCGCTTGACGAAATCGCGGATCGCCGCCGCCGGCACGCCGCGCCGGCGCAGCCCGGCAAGCGTCGGCATGCGCGGATCGTCCCAGCCGCTGACATGCCCGCCGCGCACCAGTTCCGTGAGCACGCGCTTCGACAGCACCGTGTAGGTCAGATTGAGCCGGGCGAATTCATACTGGTGCGGCCGCGACGGCAGCGGCAGGTTCTCCAGCAGCCAGTCATAGAGCGGCCGATGGTCCTCGAATTCGAGCGTGCACAGCGAGTGGGTAATGCCTTCGATCGAATCCGACTGGCCGTGGGCGAAGTCGTAGCTCGGATAGATGCACCAGGTCCGGCCGGTGCGCGGATGCTCGGCATGAAGAATGCGGTAGAGGACCGGATCGCGCAGGTTGATGTTGCCGGAGCCCATGTTGATCCGGGCGCGCAGCACGCGGGCGCCATTGGGAAACTCGCCGGCGCGCATGCGGCGAAACAGATCGAGATTCTCCTCGACGCCGCGCTCGCGATAGGGGCTTTCGGTGCCGGCCTCGGTCAAGGTGCCGCGCGTCGCGCGCAGCTCGTCCTGGGTCTGGTCGTCGACATAGGCCTTGCCGGCGCGGATCAGGTGCTCCGCCCAGTCGTAGAGCTGCTCGAAATAATCCGAGGCGTGGTAGAGGCGCTCGCCCCAGTCGAAGCCGAGCCAGCGCACGTCGCGCTCGATGGCGTCGATATACTCCTGGTCCTCCTTGGTCGGATTCGTGTCGTCGTAGCGCAGATTGCAGTGGCCGCCGAATTCCTCGGCAACGCCGAAATTAAGGCAGATCGATTTGGCGTGGCCGATATGGAGGTAGCCGTTCGGCTCCGGCGGGAAGCGCGTGACCACGGTCTTGCGCCGGCCGGACGCCAGGTCGGCGCGAATAATGTCGCGGATGAAATCCTGCCCCGCGTCCCGCACGGTCGTTTCTGCAGCCGTCATGACCCTTCAGCGATTCCGCGTCCGCGAGCTTGGCCCTGTGAGCGCCCCGCATTGGACAAATTGCACCGTCGGGTCAAGTGCGCCGGCGGGCGGCGGCCAAACCGGAACCCCGGTTACCTTCCTTTCATTCCTAGCTGTGCTACACGAGCGCGCGAGCGCCAACATCCACAGCGATAATGACCGTCGTCACCCGCTTTGCCCCTTCGCCCACCGGCTTCCTGCATATCGGCGGCGCGCGCACCGCGCTGTTCAACTGGCTCTACGCCCGCTGCCGCGGCGGCAAGATGCTCTTGCGCATCGAGGACACCGACCGCGAGCGTTCGACGCAGGCGGCCATCGACGCCATCCTCGACGGGCTTTCCTGGCTCGACATCAAATGGGATGGCGAGACGATTTATCAATTCGCTCGCTCGGCGCGGCACCGCGAAGTGGCCGAACAGCTCCTGGCCATGGGGCACGCCTATCGCTGTTACGCCAGCCCTGAAGAGCTCGCGCAAATGCGCGAAGCGGCGCGGGCCGCAGGCCGCTCGAAGCTCTATGACGGGCGCTGGCGCGACCGCGACCCCGCCGAAGCGCCACCGGACGTCAAGCCCGCGATCCGGCTCAAGGCGCCGCTCAGCGGCGAAACCGTCATCGAGGACCAGGTGCAGGGCCGTGTTGTCTGGCAGAACGAGAACCTCGACGACCTCGTGCTGATTCGCTCCGACCGCACGCCGACCTACATGCTCGCCGTTGTGGTCGACGATCACGATATGGCGGTGACGCACGTCATCCGCGGCGACGACCACCTCACCAACGCCGCCAGGCAGAAGCAGATCTACGATGCGCTCGGCTGGCCGGTGCCGGTGATGGCGCACATCCCGCTCATTCACGGCCCCGACGGTTCGAAACTCTCCAAGCGTCACGGCGCGCTCGGCGTCGATGCCTACCGCGCCATGGGCTATTTGCCGGCGGCATTGCGCAACTACCTGCTGCGGCTCGGCTGGAGCCACGGCGACCAGGAGATTTTCTCAACCGAGGAAATGATCGCGGCCTTCGACTTGCCGCAGATCGGACGTTCGCCGGCGCGCTTCGATTTTGCCAAGCTGGAAAGCCTCAACGGCCACTACATCCGCAACAGCGGCGACGTCGCCTTGCTCGATTCGATCGATCGGCTGCTGCCGCACCTCGCCGACGGCGGCGAGATCGCGCGGAAAATGACGCCGCAAATCCGCGAGCAATGGCTGGCGGCCATGCCCAGCCTCAAGGAGCGCGCCAAGACGCTGATCGATCTCATTGACGGGGCTCGCTTTTTATTTGCCGACCGACCGCTCAAGCTTGACGACAAAGCGAGCGCCCTGTTGACACCAGAGGCGCGCGAACTTCTGGGCCAGCTCGGCGCCGACCTCGCCCGGGTCGAGCCCTGGACGGCGGAAGCGACGGAGCACGCCGTGCGCCTGTTCGCCGAGCGCAAAAGCGCCAAGCTCGGCACGGTGGCGCAGCCCTTGCGGGCGGCACTGACCGGCCGCGCCACCTCGCCCGGGATTTTCGAAGTGCTAAGCGTGCTCGGCAAGACCGAGAGCCTGGCGCGCGTCGCCGACCAGGCGAAGCTCGACGCTGCATCGCCGTAGCGCGTCGGCCCTTCGCTCCCTATCTTCTTGCAGTGCACACGGCATTGAGCTACGCCAGCAAGGCCGGAATCGACTGCGCCGTCAGCTCTTTGGTCTGTGGACCGCGTGCGGCGCACTATCCCGGCTGTCACCAAATCGAGGATGCGATCATGGACGCAAAAACCGGCGCCAACATCAAATCCGGCAAGCTGACACTGGGCGACAAGAACTGGTCGTTCCCGATCTATGACGGCACCCTCGGTCCTTCGGT
>JASHXX010000466.1 GCA_030043335.1 Xanthobacteraceae bacterium | reverse complement strand
CTACGGCACGCCGTTCTTCATCGCCGCCGATCTGCCGATCGCCAACGAAAAGGCGGCGACCAAATTCCATCGCCTGATGTTCGCGCAGGATACCGGCTCGGCGATTGTCGGGCCGGCGCGCGCCGACATCTATTTTGGCGCCGGCGACGAAGCGGCGCGGATCGCCGGCCGCATTCGCAACCCGGGCCAGTTCGTGATGCTGTTGCCGCGCGCGCTCGATCCGGTCGCCGCCGGGCGCAATGTGCCGCTGCCGTCGCCGCGTCCCCGGGTGTTCGCGCAGGCGAGCGTTAGCGGCATGATCGATCCGACCGCCGAGACAGTACCGCTGCCGCAGACGAAACCCGCGGCGCTCCCGGATCCCACGCCGGCGCGGAAAATACGGCGCCGACGATGAGCCGGCGGCGTTATTTGAGCGAGGAGGAACGCGCCTTGTGGACGGGCTTCGCGCGCTCGATCACGCCGCTGCGTGATGCGCCGCTATCATCGCCGGCCGTGGCGGACGAAGAATCCGGCGGCGGCGAGCCGGCTATCGCTGGTCCCGCCGGCCCGGCGTCGCCCGTCCAACCTGACAGGGGCGCTCAGCAAAAATCGCCGCCACTCGCGCCGCTCGGCCGGCGATTGCGTCGGCGGGTTGCCCGCGGCCGCGAGCCGATCGACGGTCGCATCGATCTGCACGGCCTGACGCAGGCGCAGGCGCATACCGCTCTCCTTCGCTTTTTGCGCGGCGCGCAGGCAGACGGCGCCAGAGTCGTGCTTGTCGTCACCGGCAAGGGAACCGGCAGTGCCGATCGCGCTGCAGCGGCTGAGCGTGGCGTGCTCAAGCGACAGGTGCCGTTGTGGCTCTCGCTGCCGGAGTTTCGGCCGTTCGTCCTCGGATTCGAGGACGCGCATGCCGGTCATGGCGGCCAAGGTGCACTCTACGTGCGGCTGCGGCGCGAGCGGTGAAACCGATCGTCCACGGGAACGTTCGGCGGCCACACTCGGAACAAGAAAAAGTCACGTCCGATTGCGAGAACGGCCTCCGCCAGTCGCCGTGCCAACGCCGGAGCGTACCATGCCGGAGCCCGTCCAGACGCAATCGAAGCCCGCCTCCACGCGCGGCAGCGCGTCCGATGAACGCGTCCTTGCCCAGGTCGAGAAATGGATGGCGATGATCCGCGAGATCAACCGCGACCAGCAGGCCCAGCCGACGCTGCGGGCCTAGAGAATAAATCGACTCAGATCCGCGTTCTTGGCAAGATCGCCGACGTGCTTGTGCACGTAGTCTGCATCGATCTTCACGGTATCGCCTGATCGATCGGGAGCGGCAAACGAGACCTCGTCGAGTACGCGTTCCATCACCGTCTGCAACCGCCGCGCGCCGATATTCTCCACGCTCGAGTTGACCGCCACCGCGACATCGGCGACGGCGTCGATGGCGTCCTCGGCGAATTCCAAGGTGACGCCTTCGGTCGCCATCAGCGCCACATACTGCTTGATCAATGATGCCTCCGGCTCGGTCAGGATGCGGCGGAAATCGTCGCGCGTGAGCGGCTTTAATTCGACGCGGATCGGCAACCGGCCCTGCAGTTCGGGGAGGAGGTCGGAGGGCTTGGCGGTATGAAACGCGCCCGAGGCGATGAACAACACGTGGTCGGTCTTCACCGAGCCATGCTTGGTGGCAACGGTTGTGCCTTCGATCAGCGGCAGCAAGTCGCGCTGCACGCCTTCGCGGGAGACATCGGCGCCGATGCGGCCGTCGCGGGCGCAGATCTTGTCGATCTCGTCGAGGAAAACGATGCCGTTGTTCTCGACCGACCGGATTGCCTCCTGGGTCAGCTGCTCGGTATCGAGGAGCTTGTCGGATTCCTCGTTGATCAGGATCTCATGGGCGTCGCGCACGGTCACGCGCCGCGATTTGGTGCGACCGCCGCCAAGCTTGCCGAAAATGTCGCCGATTGAGATCGCGCCCATCTGTGCGCCCGGCATCCCGGGAATGTCGAACAGCGGCAGGCCGCCGGAAGCCTGCACCTCGATCTCGATCTCCTTGTCGTCGAGTTCGCCGGCGCGCAGCTTGCGGCGGAAGGTCTCCTTGGTGGAGGCGCTGGCGTTGGCGCCGACGAGCGCATCGAGCGCGCGGTCCTCGGCCGCCTGTTGCGCTCTGGCCTGCACGTCCCTGCGCTTCTTTTCCCGGGTCAGGGCGATCGCGACCTCGACGAGATCGCGGACGATCTGCTCGACATCGCGGCCGACGTAACCGACCTCGGTGAACTTCGTCGCTTCGACCTTGAGGAACGGGGCGCCGGCAAGCTTGGCGAGGCGGCGGGAGATTTCGGTCTTGCCGACGCCGGTCGGCCCGATCATCAGAATGTTCTTGGGCAGTACCTCCTCGCGCAGCCTTTCGTCGAGCTGCAGCCGGCGCCAGCGGTTGCGCAGCGCGATCGCCACCGCCCGTTTGGCGTCGGCCTGGCCGACGATGAAGCGGTCGAGTTCGGAGACGATCTCGCGCGGAGAAAAGTCGCTCATGCGCTGCGCATCATGAGGAGGGCGGTGCCGTTGGGCGTTTCCACAAGGCGGGCTTTGTGGAATCCCGCCTTCTCATAAGACCTGACCGCGCGGGCATTGGCGGGGTCGGGGTCGGTCAGCACGCACGGCGCGCCCGCTCGCAGCACGCCGTCGGTGAAGACGCAGATGAACGCGGAGCCATGGCCGCGATCGATCATGTCTTGCTCGCCGATGAACTGGTCGATGCCGCGCGCGCCATCCGGTTGCTGGCCGAAGCCGCTGTCGGGCCAGGCGGCCGGATCGTAACATTGCAAATAGGCGAAAGGACGGTCGCCGCTCGCGACAATAAATTGATCCATCGACGGATGGTCGAGGTCCTCGTTGACCAGCGCGAATTGCTCCTCCGGATCGCCCCACCAGCGCGCGACGTGCGCCGCGGCCAGCCAGCGCTGCACCAGCGGCAAATCGGCGGTCGACATGGGACGAAACACGTAGCCGGAAGCGACCATGGATCAGGTGCCCTGCAACGTCTCGATGGTCACGTTGCGGTTGGTATAGACGCAGATGTCGGCGGCGATATCGAGCGCGCGGCGCACGATCGCTTCGGCATCGAGCGGGCCGTCGATCAGGGCGCGGGCGGCGGCGAGCGCATAATTGCCGCCGGAGCCGATGCCGGCGACGCCGGCTTCCGGCTCGAGCACGTCGCCGGTGCCGGTGAGCACCAGCGACACCTCGTTGTCGGCGACGACCATCATCGCTTCGAGGCGGCGCAGATAGCGATCGGTGCGCCAATCCTTGGCGAGTTCGACGGCGGCGCGCGTGAGCTGGCCGGGATATTGCTCGAGCTTGCTTTCGAGCCGCTCGAACAGCGTGAAGGCGTCGGCGGTGGCGCCGGCAAAACCGCCGATCACATCGCCCTTGCCGAGCCGGCGAACTTTTTTGGCATTGGCCTTGACGATGGTTTGCCCGATCGAGACTTGACCGTCGCCGCCGACCACTACCATGCCGCTCTTGCGCACGGTCAGGATGGTGGTGCCGTGCCAAGGCGGCGATTGACCGGATTGCTGGGCGGGCATGCGGCGGGAAACCTCGTATTCGAGCCTGATTTAAGAGGTGGCTTGGGGCAATGCAATTGCGGGCGCTGACATTGGCGCCGCCGGCAAAGCCCTGATAAAAGGCACGCGACGCGCGGCGGAGATGAGGATGCGCAAGGCGTCGGTGAAACGGGCTACCAAGGAAACCAACGTCGAGGTCTCAATCGATCTCGACGGCGAGGGCCGTGGCGCGATCGCGACCGGCATCGGCTTCCTCGACCACATGCTCGACCTGTTGGCACGCCACTCGCGCATCGACATCACCGTCAAGGCCAAGGGCGACCTGCACATCGACCAGCATCACACCACCGAGGATGTCGGCATCGCGCTCGGCCAGGCCGTCAAGCAGGCGCTTGGCGACATGAAGGGCATCACCCGCTACGCCGACGTGCACGTGCCGATGGATGAGGCGCTCACGCGCGTGGCAATCGACATTTCCGGCCGGCCCTTGCTGGTGTTCAATGTCGAGTTCGTGCGCGACAAGGTCGGGCCATTCGACACCGAACTGGTGCAGGAATGGTTCCACGCATTTGCCGTCAACGCCGCGGTGACGCTGCATGTGGCCGCGCTCTATGGCGGCAACGACCACCATATTGCCGAATCGTGCTTCAAGGGTTTGGCGCGGGCACTGCGGGCTGCGGTTGCGATCGATCCGCGCGCCGCCAATGAGGTGCCCTCGACCAAGGGCACGCTCGGCGGGTGACGCTTGGCTCGCTCCGTCAATGGGAGCTGGCGGACGACGCTGCCGAGCTTTATCTGCTAGACCGTGACACTCGTGGAATGAAGTCGATGTCGATCTACACCGTACACCAGCCGCCGCTTGGAGCCGCCGACACGCTGCCGGCTCCGGAAAAATTCGCGTTTGTGCGCGACGGCTTCTCATTCTGGGCCTTCGTGGCGGCAGCGCTGTGGATGCTGTGGCACCGGATGTGGCTGGTGCTGCTGATCTACCTGGCGGTGGCCATAGGCGCCGATATGGCGATGCATTATGCCGGCGTTCCCGTCGCGGCAATCTCGATCATCGGCCTGCTCGGCTCGTTGCTGGTCGGCCTCGAGGCGGCGACGCTGCGGCGCTTCGCCTTGGCGCGCCGGGGCTGGAAGGACGTCGGCATCGTCGGCGGCCATGACCGGCAGGACGCCGAGCAGCGGTTTTTCGATGCCTGGGTGCGCGAGGCAGCGGGCAAACCGGCCGAGCCGTCGGCGCCGCACCGCGCATCCTCGCCGGTGCCCCGCGTGCCGCAATCGCCCGATGTGATCGGTCTGTTCCCGAAACCGGATGCAAGCCCGTGAGCGTCGCCATCGTCGATTACGGCTCGGGTAATCTGCACTCGGCGGCAAAAGCGTTCGAGCGCGCCGCGCATGACGCCGGGCTCGATCAGCGGATCGTTGTGACCGACGATCCGGCGACCGTCGCGCGCGCCGACCGCGTGGTGTTGCCGGGCGTCGGCGCCTTCGCCGATTGCCGGCGCGGGCTTGATGCCGTTGACGGCATGGTCGCGGCGCTCGAAGAGGCGGTACGGCAAAAGGGGCGACCATTCTTCGGCATCTGCGTCGGTATGCAATTGCTGGCCGAACGCGGCCGCGAATACGAGGTCACCGAGGGTCTCGGCTGGATCGCCGGCGAAGTCGACCGCATCGCGCCAGGCGATCCGCACCTGAAAATTCCGCACATGGGCTGGAACACGCTCAGCGTGATGCGAGAGCATCCGCTGCTCGACGGCTTGCCGCTAGGACCGCAGGGCCGCCATGCCTATTTCGTCCACTCCTATCAGCTCAACCCCGCGCAGCGTGGCGATCTCGTCGCCATCGCCGAGTACGGCGGCGCCGTCACCGCGATCGTGGCGC
>JASHXX010000465.1 GCA_030043335.1 Xanthobacteraceae bacterium | reverse complement strand
GTTTGCGCACGCTCGGCCTATTTCCTGCAGGCGTTCCGGAGGATCGGCCTGGTGCCCGATTGCGGTTCGACCTGGCTTCTGCCACGGCTCATCGGCCGGGCGCGGGCGATCGAGCTGTCCCTCCTCGGCGAGCGGCTGCCGGCGGAGACCGCGCTTGCCTGGGGCCTCGTCAATCGCGTCTATGACGACGACGTGCTCATGAGCGAGGCCCGCAAGCTCGCGCAGGAGCTTGCCGCCGGCCCGACCGTCGCGCTCGGACTGATCCGCCGGCTCTACTGGGAAAGCCAGGAGAACTCGCACGAGGAGCAGCTCGACCTCGAAGTCCGCTCGCAGCGCATCGCCGGGGCCTCGGCGGACTCCAAAGAGGGCGTGCAGGCATTCCTGGAAAAGCGGCCGGCGAAGTTTGCCGGGGTGTGATTGTCTGTTTCGGCGAATTGGTGCGGACGGCCGGACTTGAACCGGCACGGGGTTTCCCCCAAGGGATTTTAAGTCCCTTGCGTCTACCGTTTCGCCACGTCCGCGTCGCCGACGACAAGAGCGAATCCGCGCATCGCCCTTTTGTAGCACTCGGGCCGCGTGCGTCGAAAGCGCGCCTTGGTCCTGAGCGCCCGGCGGCAGCCCGCCCCGAGGCAGCCGCTCGCGCGTAATAGTGAGAAGTATAAGCCGGCTCCTATAAGCCGGCTTCACGAGACGTACGAGCCGGCGCCTATAAGCCCGCTTCGCGGATCGGCGGCTGGAACACCAGCCCGGTGTCCCAGGGAAAATCGATCCAGGTGTCCTGCGACACCTCGGTGATGAAGGTATCGACCAGCGGCCGGCCCATGGGCTTGGCGTAGACGGTGGCAAGATGCGCGTGCGGCAGCGCCGCACGCACCACCCGCGCGGTCTGCCCGGTATCGACCAGATCATCGATGATGAGCACGCCTGCACCGCCGCCGGCGCGGGCGATGACCGCCGGGGCGACCTCCTTGATGACCTTCACCTCGCTGTGCGCGGTGTGGGTATAGCTCGAAACGCAGATCGTCTCGATCAGCTTGATGCCAAGCTCCCGCGCCACGATCGCCGCCGGTACCAGCCCGCCGCGGGTGATACAGACGATCGCCTCGAACGGGCCGACGCCGGTGAGCCGCCAGGCC
Organism: Xanthobacteraceae bacterium; assembly: GCA_030043335.1. Taxonomy (GTDB): domain Bacteria; phylum Pseudomonadota; class Alphaproteobacteria; order Rhizobiales; family Xanthobacteraceae; genus BOG-931. The sequence continues at coordinate 2,377 of JASHXX010000465.1, read as the reverse complement.
AGCGCCCGCGAGTCGCGGTGAAACTGGTCCCAGGAGACCGGAAAGATCTTCGCCGGATCGCGCGCGGCCGGTTTGCCGGATTGACCGGCATCGAGCTCTGCCATGGCCATCAACTCCCTGCGGCCGATTGCTTGAGCTCGGCTTTGACGCGAACGAGCATCGCCTCGACCGCAGCCTTGGCGGCGGCAAGCTTTTGCGCGTCGCGCGAGCGCAACACCACGTGCGTGTTGGCGAAGCGGCCTTCGTCCATGAACGGATAGGAGCCGATGATGACGCCGGCATGCGCGGAGGCGATCTCGCCAAGCTCGGTGCCGATGTCGCCCTCGCGGCAGTCGGCGCGGATGGTTTCCGACTGCATCTTAGCGCCGGTCTTGAGCGTCGGCGCCACATAGTCGAGCATCACCTGCATGACTTGCGGCACGCCTGCCATGACGATGACATTGCCAATGCGGAAGCCGGGCGCAGCGGAGACTTTGTTCAGCACCAGCTCGGCGCCGACCGGCATGCGCGCCATGCGCATGCGCGCTTCGTTCATCACGGCGCCGGTCTGTTTGAGGCGCGCCTGCAGGATCTCGACCGCGCGCGGGTGATAGTCGATCGCCACGCCGAAGGCCTTGGCGACGGCCTCGGCGGTGATGTCATCATGGGTCGGGCCGATGCCGCCGGTCGTGAAGACGTAGGTGTTGCGGCTGCGCAGCGCGTTGAGCGCGGCGACGATCGCCGGCTCCTCGTCGGGGACGATGCGCACCTCTTTAAGATCGATGCCGATATTGGTGAGATACTCCGCGACATAGCCGATATTCTTGTCCTTGGTGCGGCCGGACAGAATCTCATCGCCGATGACGAGGAGCGCGGCGGTCATGATCTCGCTTTCGCTGTCGGCCGGTCCGGCCATGGCTTGAAAATCTCCGCAGTAATCGGCCTCCTCTAGCGCGGCAGCCGCTCTTGCTCAAGCGTGAGAACGCACACTGCCGCCCGCCGATTTTTTCGGGTATGCGGTTCGCCCGGCAAGTGCTAAAGCCCGCAGTGCGCACCGCCCAAGCATTTCCGCGGCGGGACGCCAGGCCGAGAGCAAGACCGAGGGAGAGGAGCGTCATGGATTTTTCGATTTCCGAGCGGCAAAAGCATTGGCGTGACCGCGTCATTGCCTTCATGGACGAGCATATCTATCCGGCGGTCGACACCTACGCGCGCCAGAGTGCCGAAGGCGAGCGCTGGAAGGTCATCCCGGTGCTCGAAGAGCTCAAGGCGAAGGCCAGGGCCGCCGGGCTCTGGAATCTGTTCCTGCCGCCGTCGCCGCATCACGACGAAGGCGAGTACCACGGCGCCGGGCTAACCAATCTCGATTACGCGCTCTGCGCCGAGCAGATGGGCCGCGTCTCCTTCGCGTCGGAAGCGTTCAATTGCTCGGCCCCGGACACCGGCAATATGGAAGTGCTGCACCGCTACGGCTCGCGCGAGCAGAAGGACAAATGGCTGAAGCCCCTGATGGCCGGCCAGATCCGCTCGGCGTTCCTGATGACCGAGCCGGGGGTCGCCTCCTCCGACGCCACCAATATCGAGACCTCGATCACTCGCGACGGCGATCACTACGTGATCAACGGCCGCAAATGGTGGTCGTCCGGCGTCGGCGACCCGCGTTGCAAGATCACAATCGTCATGGGCAAGACCGATCCGTCGCGCGCCCGACACGAGCAGCAGTCGCAGATTCTCGTCCCGCTCGACACGCCCGGCATCAAGGTCGTGCGCATGCTGCCGGTGTTCGGCTACGACGATGCCCCGCACGGCCATGCCGAAGTGATTCTCGACAACGTGCGCGTTCCGGCGGGCAACTTGTTGCTCGGCGAAGGCCGTGGCTTCGAGATCGCGCAGGGCCGTCTCGGTCCCGGCCGCATTCACCATTGCATGCGCACCGTCGGCGTCGCCGAAGTGGCGCTGGAGAAGATGACCAAACGGCTTTTGTCGCGCGTCGCCTTCGGCAAGAAGATCGCCGAGCATTCGGTGTGGGAGCAAAGGATCGCCGAGGCGCGCATCGACATCGAGATGACGCGGCTGCTTTGCCTGAAGGCTGCCGACATGATGGACAAGGCCGGCAACAAGGTGGCGCAGCTCGAGATCGCCATGATCAAGGTGGCGGCGCCGCGCGTGGCGCTGCGCGTGATCGACGACGCGATCCAGGCGCATGGCGGCATGGGGGTGACCAGCGACGCCGGGCTCGCGCACGCTTACGCGCATATCCGCACCCTGCGCCTCGCCGACGGCCCCGACGAGGTCCATTGCCGGGCGATCTCCCGGCTCGAGATGCGCAAATACACGAACGTTAAAGTTTGAACCGCCGGGTCGCCGGTAACCTTCGGCCGCCGCGACGGCTCACGAC
>JASHXX010000464.1 GCA_030043335.1 Xanthobacteraceae bacterium | reverse complement strand
GCCGCATTCCGCGAGTTCGCCGAGCGCGGCGTCGCTCAGGCCAAGGACACCTACGAGAAGATGAAGGCCGCCGCGGAAGAGGCGACCGATGTGCTCGAAACCACCTACAGCACCGCCACCAAGGGCGCCTCCGACCTCGGCCTCAAGGTGATCGAAGCCGCGCGCGTCAACACCAATGCGGCGTTCGACTTTGCCGGCGAATTGATCACGGCGAAGACTCTGTCCGAGGTGGTCGAACTCACCAGCGCCCACGCGCGCAAGCAGTTCGAGGCGCTGACCCAGCAGAGCAAGGAACTCGGCGCGCTGGCGCAGAAGGTCGCAACCGAGACCTCCGAGCCGATCAAGAGCGGCATGAGCAAGGCGTTCAGCCAGGCTGGCTGAGCCACGCCGACCGCGTTCGCGCGAACCGCATCGAAGTCAAGCCCGGGTTTTGGCCCGGGCTTTTGCTTGCCAGGAAGCCGCCCGTCTTGCCAAGATTGAGCGTTGCTCATAGGTTCCGCGCGCTTGCCCACCGCGGGCCCGTGCAGCTGTAGCTCAGTTGGTTAGAGCGCCTGACTGTGGATCAGGAGGTCGGTGGTTCGAATCCACCCAGCTGTACCAGCGACATCACTTCGCTCGTTCCGTGGTCGTGCCCCTGCGACCCCGCTGCACGACATTTGCAGAACATTTGCAGGCCGCCGCTCGGCGCGCCGGCCGCGTTAGAGTCGGCGACGCGATTGAGGACCGCTTTACCTTAACGCGACGTCACCGCGTGTTAGCCATGCAACCTTAGCTTTTCTCGACTATCACAGGACCGGCTCATCATCGGTCCTGCAACAATGAATACCGTGACGCGTGCGACGGCATTGACGGCGTTCCGGGACACGGCCACGGCGGTGGAAGTCGACTGCGCGCCCATGACGCAGCGTGTCGAGCACCGGCGCGAAACCGGCGCCGATCTCCGCCTCACCATCTACCGCGATCTCGACGCCATCGAAGCCGAGTGGCGGCGGTTCGAACCGGCCGCCGATTGCACGGTGTTCCAGACCTTCGAGTGGCTGGCGACGTGGCAGCGCCATGTCGGCGTGCGCGTCGGCGCGCAGCCTGCCGTCGCCGTCGTCCGCTACGCCAACGACGGCGACATCGCCTGCGTGCTGCCGCTCTGCGTCGTGCCGCGGCGCGGCGTGCGCCGGCTGTGCTGGCTCGGTTTCGACTTGTGCGACTACAACGCCCCGCTCATCGCCCGCGACTTTTCGCAACGCGTGGCGCCGGATCGTTTCCTCGCCGTCTGGCGTGACATTCTCCGCCGCCTGCAGGCCGATCCGTCGCTGCGCTTCGACTGGATCGAGCTGGAGAAGATGCCGCAGACGATAGCGGGCCAAGTCAATCCGTTCACTCATCTCGACGTCACCCGCAATGCCAGCGGCGCACATTTGACCCGGTTGGGCGACGATTGGGAGAAATTCTACAACGCCAAGCGTTCCTCGGCGACGCGCCGGCACGACCGCACCAAGCGCCGGCATATGTCGGCCTATGGCGAGATCCGTTACGTCAACGCCCCCGATCGCGACGACGCGCGCAAGACCGTCGAGACCCTGATGGAGCAGAAGCGCCGAGCGTTCGCCCGTAAGGGTATCGCCGACATCTTCGTGCGGCCCGGACAGCGAGAATTCTATCTCGACCTGGCGGCCAATCCGAAAATGCGCGAACTCGTCCACATCAGCCGCGTCGAGATCGGAACGACCTGCGCGGCGGCAAATCTCGGCGTCGTATTCGGCGATTGCTACTATCACCTGCTGGCGAGCTACGACGACGGCGAGCTGTCGCATTACGGTCCGGGCGCCTTGCATCTGCGCGAGCTGATGGCGCATGCGATCAAGCTCAAGCTCAAGCGCTTCGATTTCACCATCGGCGACGAGCCGTACAAGCTGGAATGGTCGGACACCCATCTCGAACTCTGCGACTACACCGCGGTCGCAAGCTGGCGTGGGCTGGCGCAATGCTGGCTCTCGAATGGGCGGCGGCGCGCCAAGCGGTTCATCAAGCGAACGCCGTGGGCGCGGCGTCTCGCTTGCCGTGCCCGCTCGGCGATCGGCGCGCTTTCAAGCCTGCACCTGCCCCCGCGACCCGGCCGCGGACGAAACTAGGCCGCCCCGTGAAGCTCGCGCTCATTTCCGACATCCACGCCAATCTGGAGGGTCTTGAGGCAACGCTCGACGACATCGCCGAACAAGAGGTCGATCGCGTCGTTTGCCTCGGCGACATCGTCGGCTACAACGCCAATCCCGGCGAGTGCATCGCGCTCCTTCGCCGCGCCGATTGCCTTTGCGTCGCGGGCAACCACGATCGCGCCGTCGCCGGGAAGATCACGACCGAGAGTTTCAGCACGACCGCGGCGCGGGCCGCAGCCTAGACGCGCCGGCGGCTGACCGCTGAGGAGCTCGGGTTCCTCGCCGATCTGCCACTCACCGCCGAGATCGAGGGCGAACTCGTCGCGGTGCACGGCGCGCTGCATCCGGAGAACGGCCGCGAGATTGTCGGGCTCGACGATGATGAAAGCCGCGGCTTCAGCTTCGAGGCGCTGATAACGCACCCGTCCGGCGCACGCATCTGCGCGTTCGGGCACACCCACGGCGCCGCGATCTATGAGCTCCGCGACGGCTGCATCGCGTTGCGGGGCGAGGACGACGTGTGCTTGCACGACGACGCCTATTATCTGATCAATCCTGGCACGGTCGGCGAGCCGCGCGATGCCGATCGCCGTGCGAGCTACATGATCGTCGATCTTGCACAGCGGATCGTGCGCCGCCGTCGCGTTGCCTATGACGCCGTCGCGCCGGTGCGCGCCACGCGTAAGGCAGGACTGGCGCCGCCCTTGCCGTTCCTTCCCGGGCCGCTGCAGCGAGCGCTCAAGAGCTCGCTGCGCGCACTCGGCCTCGAGGAGGCGGTGCGCGAGCGGTTGGCGCCGCGGTCGAGGATCTAGCTCCTCGCCGACGTGGCGCTGGAAAAATCCCGCGATTTGCGGAAATCTCGCCATAGGAACCGACTAGCGAGTAAAATCATGAGCGGGCAAGCGCTTTGGCCCGACCTGCCGCTCTCGGCTTGGAGCGACACCTGCGAGACGCTGCACCGCTGGACGCAGATCGCCGGTAAGGTGCGCCTGGCGCTGACCCCGCTGGTCAATCATTGGTGGAACGTCACCTTCTACGTCAGCTCGCGCGGCCTGGTGGCGCCGGCCAATCCCTATCGCGGGCGCAGTTTCGACATCGCGTTCGACTTCGTCGAGCATCAGCTTCGCATCGTGACGAGCGAGGGCCGCATCGAGAGTCTCGCGCTGGCGCCGATGTCGGTTGCCGATTTCTACGCTGCGTTCATGGCGCGGCTGCGCCGGCTCGATATCGACGTACACATCTGGACGATGCCGAGCGAAATCGAGGCTGCGGTGCCGTTCGATCAAGATCGCGCCCACGCGCAGTACGATCGCGAATACGCCACGCGCTTCGGCCAGGCGCTGGTTCAGGCCGCCCAGGTCATGACCGAATTTCGCGCGCGCTTCATTGGCAAGGCGAGCCCGGTCCATTTCTTCTGGGGCAGCTTCGATCTCGCGGTCACGCGCTTTTCCGGGCGCACCGCGCCGCCGCCGCAAAGCGAAACGCCGCACGTCGCCAAATGGGTGATGGCGGAAGCCTATTCGCACGAGGTGTCGAGCTGCGGCTTCTGGCCGGGTAATGGGGGCTATGGCCGCGCCGCGTTCTACGTCTACGCCTATCCGGAGCCGGCCGGTTATGGCGATACGCGGCTGGGCACCGCGGCGGGCTTCTATGACAAAAATGTCGGGCAATTCATCCTGCCCTATGACGCGGTGCGCGAGGCCCGCAACCCCGATGCGCTTCTCCTCGGTTTCCTGCAGGACACCTATGCCGCCGTCGCCGACCTCGCGAAATGGGATCGCCGGGCGCTCGAGCGCGGCGGCGCGTTAGGCTAAATCGACGGCTGGCCACAAGGCGCCGCAATTTCGATCAAGCGAGGGGCCACGGCGATCCCTATCATCCGCTCAAGTGCCGGATCGCCAGGACGCAAAGCCTTCATGTCCCTGACCAACAAAGCGCTTTGGGTGATCGAACGCAATCTCGAGCAGCCGCTCACGCTTGCCGAGCTTGCCGAAGCCTGCGGCGTGTCGCGGTATCACCTCGCCCACGCCTTCGGGGCCGCGACCGGAATTCCGCTGATGCAATACGTGCGCAAGCGGCGCTTATCCGAGGCCGCACACCGGCTGGCGTCCGGTCGGGCTCCGGACATTCTCGAGCTCGCGCTCGAAACCGGATATGGATCGCATGAAGCGTTCTCGCGGGCGTTTCGCGGCCAATTCGGCACCACGCCCGAGAAGGTCCGCCGCGATAAAAGCGTGGAGACCTTGCCCATGATCAAAGCCCTGAAAGCCCGCGACGCCGTCGAGATCAAGCTCGCGCCGCCCCGGTTAGTCACCGGCGCCCCGATGCTGCTGGTCGGTCTCTGCGAGCGACATTCGGTCGAAGCCA
>JASHXX010000463.1 GCA_030043335.1 Xanthobacteraceae bacterium | reverse complement strand
CGGGATTTCCGGAATTCCCCGCCCGTCTTTCTTCGGCCTGCCGTTCAACTCCGCCGACAACGGCTTTGCCGCGACCTTTGGGCTTGCCTACTCGCCGACCCATCGCGTCGTCTTCCTCTATTACGTCATTCTCGCGCTGGCGCTCCTCACAAATTGGGTCACGCTGCGGCTGCGCCGGCTGCCGATCGGCCGCGCCTGGGAGGCGCTGCGCGAGGACGAGGTCGCCTGCCGCGCGCTCGGCATCAACACCACGACGACCAAGCTCACCGCCTTCGCCATCGGCGCGATGTTCGGCGGCTTTGCCGGCGCCTTCTTCGCCACCCGGCAGGGCTTCATCAGCCCGGAATCCTTCACCTTCGGCGAATCGGCGCTGGTCCTGGCGATCGTGGTACTCGGCGGCATGGGCTCGCAGCTCGGCGTTGCCGTCGCCGCCGCCATGATGCTCGGCGGCTTCGAATTTTTCCGCGAGTTCGAGCAGTACCGCATGCTGGTGTTCGGCGCCGCCATGGTCGCGATCGTGATCTATCGACCGCGCGGACTCGTTGCCACCCGCAAGCCGTCGGTGCTCCTCAACGAGCAAAAAGTCGTTCCGGCAGCGATCATAAAGGACGCGCGCACCGGGAGCCCGGCATGAGCGCGCATATTGTCCTCGCCGTCGAGCACGTGACCATGCGCTTCGGCGGTCTCCTCGCCGTCAATGACCTTTCCTTCATCGCGCGGGAACGCGAGATCACTGCGCTGATCGGGCCGAACGGCGCCGGCAAGACCACGGTGTTCAACTGCATCACCGGTTTCTACAAGCCGACGGTCGGGAGGTTGCGGCTAATCCATCCCGGCGGTGCATCGTTCCTGCTCGAGCGGGCGCCGGAATACCGCATCGCCAGCGAGGCGCGGGTGGCACGCACCTTTCAGAATGTGCGGCTGTTCGCGGGCATGACGCTTCTGGAGAACCTGCTGGTCGCGCAGCACAACGCGCTGATGGTCGCCTCCGGCTTCACCGTGCTCGGTCTGTTCGGCTCGCGCGCCTATGCCCGCGCCGAGGCCGGCGCGATCGACAAGGCGCGCTACTGGCTCGACCGCGTCGGCCTTGCCGAGCGCGCCGACGATCCCGCGGGCGCGCTTCCCTACGGCGCACAGCGCCGGCTCGAGATCGTGCGGGCGATGTGCACCGACCCGGTTCTGCTCTGCCTCGACGAGCCGGCCGCCGGCCTCAATAACCGGGAGAGCGCCGAGCTCAACGAGTTCCTGCACGCCATCCGCGACGAGCACGCGATCTCGATTCTCTTGATCGAGCACGACATGGGCGTGGTGATGGAGATCTCCGACCACATCGTCGTGCTCGACTATGGCGAGAAGATCGCTGATGGCACGCCGCAGCAGGTGCGCAACGATCCGAAAGTGATCGCCGCCTATCTCGGCGTCGCCGACGCGGAGGTGGAGACCGTGGAGGCGGAGGTCGCCCGATGAGTGCGCTTCTTCACCTTACCTCCCCCTGCAAGGGGGAGGACGGCTGCAAAGCAGGCGGGTGGGGGTCGGCGCTGCTTTGTTTTGATCCGTCCTGGCGAGCGGGCGGTACCGACCCCCACCCCTCCCTCCCCCTTTCAGGGGGAGGGCTTCTTGCGGGAGGGCGGCGATGAACGAACCGCTGCTCGCGCTGCGCGGGGTCAAGACCTACTACGGCAACGTCATCGCCCTCAAAGGCGTCGACGTCGAGGTGAACGAAGGCGAGATCGTGGCGCTGATCGGCGCTAATGGCGCCGGCAAGTCGACGCTGATGATGACGGTGTTCGGCAATCCGCGCGCCAAGGAAGGCGAGATCCGCTTCGCCGGCCGCGCCATCACCGCGCTCCCGACCCATGAGATCGCGAAATTGCGCATCGCCCAGGCGCCGGAAGGCCGGCGCATCTTCCCGCGCATGACGGTGATGGAGAATCTGCAGATCGGCGCCACCGTCGCCGCCGGCGCCGATTTCGCGGCCGACCTCGAGCGGGTGTTCGCGCTGTTCCCGCGCCTGCGCGACCGCGCCGGCCAGCGCGGCGGCACGCTCTCAGGCGGCGAGCAGCAGATGCTGGCGATCGGCCGGGCGCTGATGAGCCGGCCGCGGCTGATCCTGCTCGACGAGCCCTCGCTTGGGCTGGCGCCGCTTTTGGTGCAGCAGATTTTTGCCGCCATCCGCGCCCTCAACGAGCGCGACAAGCTCACCGTGTTCCTGGTCGAGCAGAACGCCTATCACGCGCTCAAGCTCGCCCACCGCGGCTACGTCATGGTCAATGGCGAGATCACGCTCGCCGGCAGCGGACGCGAATTGCTGCGGCGGCCGGAGATCCGCGCCGCCTATCTCGAGGGTGGCGTGCGCTGATGGATACCGACAGCCTCTATGCCGGCGAAACCATCGGCCATGTCATTCTGGTCACCGGGATCCTCGGCGGCGGCGCCGCATGGCTCTCCGGCCGCGCCGTCGCCAACGCCTGGCGCCCGCAATGGCAGGTCGCGATTGCGGCCGTGCTCGTCGGCCTGGCGGCGCGGTTCATTCATTTCGCACTGTTCGAGGGAACGCTGCTGTCGTTGCCGTCTTTCTGTTGCGATACTCTGATCTTCCTCATCTTGGGGCTGCTCGCCTGGCGGGCGACGCGGGCGGCGCAGATGGTACGGCAATATCCTTGGCTCTACGCCCGCGCCGGGCCGCTCGGCTGGCGTGAAATCGGGCAAGAAAACGCCGGCCGGAGGTGATAGTTTGAGCCAACCGGACAACTCTCCTCAGGGGGAACTTCAGACATGAGCAGGTTGCGGATTGGCG
>JASHXX010000462.1 GCA_030043335.1 Xanthobacteraceae bacterium | reverse complement strand
CAAGACCGGTGCCTTAAGCCACTCGGCCACCCTTCCATCATATTGAACGAAAATCAATTTCGAGCGTCGGGGCATTGTCGAAAAACACGATGCTACCCAGTCTACTACCGAACGAATCTACTCGTGCTCGCAACGCGGGTTATAGCAGGCCGAAATGCTGCGTCGAGCCGGACCGCCGCATCCTGATGCATGGTGTCAGTTACATGGGAATAGAGATCGAGGGTGGTAGTAATGGTTGAGTGGCCCAAAACGCTCCTGCGCGACCTTAGGATGCACGCCAGCGAGCCGAAGCTGAGTTGCGTGGCTGTGTGTCTAAGGTCATGGTAGCGCACACGCGGGAGGCCTTTTAATCGGGCCACAAGGCGCGTGAATTCGTGAGTGGGGCTCCGCGGCTGTAACGGCTCCCCGTCCGCCCGACCGCACACCAGCGCGTCCTCGCCTTGCCTCACCCCTAACCTCAGAAGTTCCTGCGCCTGCTGCCGTTTGTATCGCACTAGCGCCTCCACGGCGAAGGAGGGGAGGGTAACCGCGCGCGCCTTGTCAGTTTTAGGTGCTTTGAACCGGAGGCCGCCAGATTTCGTTTGTTCAAGGCATTCTACTATCCGCACGGTCCCGTGTTCCAGGTCTACATTTTTCCAACGCAATGCCAGTACCTCGCCGCGTCGCATACCGGTCGACAACGCAAGAAGGACCTCGGTTCGATACAAAAGACGCGCCCCCTATGTCAAAAAACGCTAAGCGCGTTGCGAGTTTACGGATAGCCGCTCAAGAAATTCTCGTTTCCTCCGGTTGTTAATCTAAGCGCCAAGCCGTTCAAATAGGCCGGATTTATTGCAAGATCCTGAGCATCAGGGCTCGTCGGTTTTTTTCCACCCTCGCGACAACATACAGGACTGCCTGAAGTTATCGTCACCGACCATTTGAGCCGCGACGTTCCATCCAACCCACAATAGCGATATTGCCGAGCAATCCAGCAATCGAATCGCAAAAGATGAAAACAGCCGCGACGCCCCGGATGTCCTCATTTCCATAATCTAAATCAATAACAGCGATTAAGGCTGCCCTCGCCAAAGGCGCTCAGACTACTCCTAACGAAGCGGCTTGATGACCGCCGCGGGGCCGTTCCGCGGCCGCGAGCGGCCAACGCAAGTCCAGGAGGGGAGTGACGATGACGGCGATAACGCAAACGCGTGCGTGGGGAGGGCTGTTCGACTTTCTTGATCGAAGCCGCACCATTGCCAGGCCGGGCTTCAGCCGCTGGATGGTGCCCCCCGCGGCGCTGTGCGTGCATTTGTGCATCGGCCAAGCCTATGCCTTCAGCGTGTTCAATCTGCCGATGACGAGGCTTCTCGGCCTCAACCAATCGGCGCCGGGCGACTGGACGCTTCCGGAACTGGGATGGATCTTTTCGCTGGCGATCTTCTTCCTCGGCGTTTCGTCCGCGGTTTTCGGCCGCTGGGTCGAGGAAGGCGGTCCGCGCCGGGCGATGTTTGCCGCCGCTCTATGCTGGGCCGGCGGCTTTTTCATCTCGGCGTTCGGGGTATCGATTCACAATCTGTGGCTGGTTTATCTCGGCTATGGCCTGCTCGGCGGCTGCGGCCTCGGCATCGGCTATATCTCGCCGGTCTCGACGCTGATCAAATGGTTCCCTGACCGCCCCGGCATGGCGACGGGGATGGCCATCATGGGTTTCAGCGGCGGCGCGTTTATCGCCTCGCCGTTGTCGGTATGGCTGATGAGCATTTTCCGGACGCAACATCATATCGGCGTCGCTCCGACTTTCATGGTCATGGGGGCGATCTACCTCGTCTTCATGATGGTCGGCGCATTCATGGTGCGTACACCGGCGCCCGGCTGGAAACCGGAGGGTTACACGCCCCCGCTGCAGGCCTCGAAACTGATCACCACCAACGACGTATTCGTCTACGACGCATTGAAGACGCCGCAGTTCTGGCTGATCTGGTGGGTGCTGTGCCTTAACGTGACCGCCGGGATCGGTGTCCTCGGCCAGGCCTCGGCGATGAGCCAGGAGATGTTCCCCGGCCGGATCACACCGGTGGCGGCAGCGGGCTTTGTCGGGTTGATGAGTCTGTTCAACATGGGCGGCCGCTTCTTCTGGGCGTCCACGTCGGACTATATAGGGCGCAAGAACACCTATTTCGTGTTCATGGTGCTCGGCTTCGCGCTGTACTGCACGGTGCCCTACACCGGCGCGACCGGCAGCGTCGCCGGGTTCGTCCTGTGCTTCCTGGTGATCATCAGCATGTATGGCGGCGGCTTCTCCACAGTGCCGGCCTACCTCAGGGATATGTTCGGCACACGCTATGTCGGCGCCATCCACGGCCTGTTGCTAACCGCATGGTCGATGGCCGGCATCTTCGGTCCTGTACTGGTGAACTATATCCGCGAGTACAACGTCACCCACGGCGTGCCCAAGGCGCAGGCCTACAACGTCACCATGTACATCATGGCGGGCCTGCTGGTGATCGGCTTCATCTGCAACCTGCTGGTCAAGGCGGTCAATCAACGCTTTCACATGACTCCCGATCATGAGGCCGAGCGCGCGCAGATCGCGGCGGCCGGGGCAGCTAGGCCGGCCGGTGCATAGAGGAGAGCAATCATGCCGAATTCAAATCAGCAAGGCGGCACTACGACGCTGCAATTGGTGCTCGCCTGGGGGTTCGTCGGCATTCCGCTGACGCTCGGCGTATTGCAGACGCTCATCAACGCGATGAAGCTGTTCCACTAGCGGCCCGTGATCCAGGCGGCGGCCGTCACGGCCGCCGCATTTTGTCCCGGCCGCCCCCCCCGCCCGACCCGTTTTGTCGCCAAAAAGTTTAGGCTTTGGCGAATAGCCGTTGTTTTTTACCGATGCGAGAGGAACGTCAGTTCTGCGCTCTGTTCGGCCGGTTCGTGGTCGTCAACGGCGTCTAGACGCCGAGATGGCGGTGCAGCAATTCCGGCCGATCACGCACCGTTTCTGCGCCGAGCGATTCGACGATATGGCCGTTGTTGAGGATATAGACCCGGTCGGCGAGCGTCATCGCCGCGGAAATATTTTGTTCTACCACCAGGATCGTTTGCCCCGCTTCCGCTAGGGCGCGGCAGATCGCCAGCAGATCGCGGACGATGATCGGCGCCAACCCCTCGAACGGCTCGTCGAGCAGCAGGATCTTGGGCTCGCGGACCAGCGCGCGGGCGATCGCCAGCATCTGCTGTTCGCCGCCGGAAAGGTCGGTGCCCCGGCTCAGCCGCCGTTCCTTGAGCCGCGGAAACATCGCATAGGCGCGCTCGAGCGGCCAGCGTCGCCGCGCCGTCAATCCGGCCAGCAGGAGATTGTCCTCGACGCTCAGGCTGCCGAAAACGCGGCGCTCTTCGTGCACGAGCTGCATGCCGGCCTGGGCGATGGCGTGGCTCGTTCTGCCGGCGATCTCGGCACCGTCGAACAGGATGGAGCCGCCGCGCGGCTTAACGACGCCCATCAGGCTCTTCAAGGTCGTGCTCTTGCCGGCGCCGTTGCGGCCGAGTAGCGCCACCACTTCGTGGCGTTCCACGGTGAGCTCGACATCGAACAGGATGTGGGAATCGCCGTAATAGGTGTTGAGTGCCTTGACTTCGAGCAGGCTCATGCTGCGAGCACTCCGCCGAGGTAAGCCTCCTGCACCGCCTTATTTCCCTTGATCTCGCCCGGTGTGCCTTCAATCAACACCCGGCCTTCCTGCAGCACGGTGACGCGTTCGACCAGCTCGAACAACGAATGCATGTCGTGATCGATGATAATGATCGTCCGCCCGCGGCTGATCGATTTGAGCAGATCGACCATCTCGATCCGCTCGCGCGGGCTCATCCCGGCGAGCGGCTCGTCGAGGAGGAGGAGACTCGGCGAGCAGGCAAGCGCAAGTCCGACTTCGAGGCGGCGCTTCTCGCCGTAGGGGAGTGCCGACACCGGCTTGTCGGGATGCGCGGTAAGATCGACGAGCTCAAGGGTGTGCTCGACCTGCTCAGTCAGCCCGTAGATTTTCCGCACCCGCCGCAGCATGTCGAGACGAAATTTCCCGCGCCGCTCGGCGAGCGCCGCAATCGTCAGGTTCTCGCGCACCGTCAGACGCGTAAACAGCTGATTGACCTGATAGCTCTTGGTCAGGCCGAGCTGGCATACGTCGGTGACATTCATGCCGGTGATGTCGCGGCCCTCGAACATGATTTTTCCGGAGGTCGGCGGCACCTCGCAGGTCAGCATCTTGAACAAAGTGGTCTTGCCGGCACCGTTGGGGCCGATGATGCCGCGCAGCTCGCCGCGGTTCACGGTGAAATGAATGTCGCTATTGGCGAGAAGGCCGCCATAGCGCTTGGTCAGGCCGCTCGCCCGCAGGATCGGGCCGGAAAAGTCATTGGTCGTGCGACTGGCGGCCGGCATGGCCGGCGGCGCGGGCTCCCTGGCGAACCCGATTGGTGCCGCCTTCTGTGCCGCTTCTGCGGTCACGCCGGAGAACGCGGCCGGCGCCTCGGGCTCGACCTTCGCAGCGCCGCGCCCCGCTGCAAGGTCGTAGAGGTCGTTGATCCCACCGATCAACCCGCGGTGCAGGAAGCAGACCAGCAGCACGAAGACGATTCCGAGCACCAGCTTCCAGGTCGCGCCGAGATGCAACGTATTCTGGAAAAAATCACTGAGATAAAGCCACACCGTCGCGCCGACGAGCGGCCCGAACAGCGTACCGGCGCCGCCGATCGCGGTCTGGATGACCAATTGACCCGAAGTATCGAATGTAAATGCCTCCGGCGGCATGAAGCCCTGCAGCACGCCGAGCAGGCCGCCCGCTAAGCCTGCGTAGGCGGCTGCGATCACAAAGGCCGCAAGCTTATAGTCGTGCACGTTATGGCCGACCGCCGCGGCACGCAGCGGGTTATCGCGGATGGCGCTGAAGATGACGCCGAACGGCGAGCGCACGATGCGCAGCGCGATGACGATGCCGACCAAATACCAGAACGCGAAAAACGTGTAGAGCGACCAATCGGTATCGATGTGAATGGTGGTGAAGCCGAGCGGAAACGTCGGCGTCGGCACGCCGGGCAAGCCGTTCTCGCCACCGGTATATTCCGAGAGCGGATTGAATTCGACGAAATAAAAGACCTCGGCGATTGCCACGGTGATCATCGCGAAATAAATGCCGGTCCGCCGCAGCGCGATCAGTCCGATTAGATAGCCAATGATCGACGCCGCGATCATGCCGACGATGACCGCTATCACGACGCGCGGAAAGCCGACTATGGTGAGCAGATAGGCGGCGACCATGCCGCCGGTGCCGTAGAACGCCGACTGGCCGAACGAGAGCAGGCCGGTAAAACCGTACAAAATATCGAAGCCGATGCCGAACAGGCCCCAAACCACGATGCGGCTCATGGTCGTCGGCGTGAAGTCGAGATAGGGCAGCACGAATGGAGCGACGATCAGCCCGATCGCCGTCAGCGCCTCGATGACAAAGGGACGTTGGCTGCGCATCAAACGATCGTGCTCATTCGCGGCCTGCCGTCCCAAGCAGCCCGTAGGGACGAAGCACCAGAACCAGTGTCATCGCCACGAAAAGCATGACGTAGGAATAGCCGGGATTGAGCATGGAGGTTATGCTGATGATCTCGCCGGCGATAAAACCGCCCAGCACCGCGCCTGGAAATGATCCCACGCCGCCAATGACGATGACGACGAAAGTCTGCACCAGAATTGCCTCGCCGACGTCAGGCGCGATGGAGACCACCGGCGCATTGACGATGCCGGTGAAGCCCGCTGCCATGGCGCCGATCCCGAATACCAGCATGAACACTTTGTAGACATCGATGCCGAGCGAACCGACCATCACCGAGTCCTCAATGCCTGCGCGTACGATCATGCCGATGCGCGTGCGATAGAGGGCGATGTACAGCGCCATCAACGCCACCGCGACGATGCCGAGCAGCGCGAGGCGGTAAGTCGGATAAAACATGAAGCCGAGCGGGGTGATCCCCACCAGACCAGACGGCGGTGGCACCGTCTTCGTCAGGCTGCCGAAGAGGAACCGGACCGTCTCCACGAACACGATGCCGATGCCGAAAGTGACCAGGAGCTGATCCTCGGGCGGACGCGAGTAAAAGTGGCGAATGATAACCCGTTCCATCACTACCCCGACCAGCATGACAAACAGCGAGCCGGCGATCACGGCGACAATGAAAGAGCTGGTGTAGGTGTAGGCGACCCAGCCGGCGTAACCGCCGAGCATGAACATGGCGCCGTGCGCCAGATTGAGCACGCCGAGCGTGCCGTAAATGATGGTCAGGCCGGATGAAATCAGCGCCAACAGCGCGCCGAGCACCACGCCGTTGAACACCTGCGAGACAAAATTGGGCCAGTTAATCACGCTGTCGTCCGCAATCTGGAGCAAGCATCTTCGCGCCTGCCGCCGTGTGAGGCTTGATGCCGGGGCATTCGCGCGAACTCGCAACAGGCAAGCAGCCGGGCCTCAAGAGCGAAGACAACGCTCCGCAGTAGTTTTGAGCCCGGCCACGAAGACATGAAGCCGCCTTCTCCGCATGGTCGATGCGCGCGCGCAGAGAAGGCATTGGCGGTCAGGCGTAGTCGCCGAGATTGCAGCCAAAGGCGTCCGGCTTCTGCATCAACCCTTCGCCGGGAACGACTTCGAGCACCTCCCAGTAATCCTCGGAGTTCTTCATCTCTTTCGGATGCTTGCCGCGCACAATGACGACGGGACGGACCAATTGATGATCCTCGGGGCGGAAGTGGACGGGACCAACCATGGAGTCGAGGGTTTCGCCCTTCTCGTACTGCTTGATGACGTCCGGCGGGTAGAAGGTGCCGGCCTCGGAGACCATGCGCGCCCACATCGCGATCGACATGTAGGAGTTCTCGGCGCCCCATTCGGGCCGGTAACTGTACTTCTTGTAGAAGGCGTCGACGAACATCTTGGCGAGCGGATACTTGTCTTCGAGGGTCCACCAGAAGTCGGTGGCGGCGAGGACCCCGCCCATGATCTCCGGCCCCACTTCCTTGGCGAGGAACGGGATCTGGTAGGGAATGACGAGCGACATTTTGGGAATGATGCCGAACTGATGTGCCTGCTGCGTCGACAGCACCGCGTCGCGGCCCCAGTTCACGTTGATCAGGAATTCAGCCCCTGAATTGGCGATGTTGGTGAGGTATTGGCTGTAATCCTGGGTGCCGAGCGGCGAAACCTGGTCCGTCACCTGTGTCCAGCCGGCGTTCTGGGTCAGATAGTCGTTCACCGACTTGGTCACGGTGTGACCATAGGTGTAGTCCGGCGTCATGAACGCCGCCTTGCGGTTCTTGCCGAAGTTTTTCACCATCACCGGGCCGATCGCAGCTGCCGCGGTCTGGCCATAGAAGTCCTGGCGGAAGCCGTAGCGCACGCAATCCTTGCCGGTGGTGTCGTTCGAGCCGGAAATGCCGGTGACGTAGAGCACCTTCTCGCGCTGAGCGAAGTGATTGAGCGCGACCGCGACCGCCGAGGAGGTCGATCCGGTCATCAGGATGATCTTTTCATCGTTGATGAAGGTCTGTTGGATCTGCACCGCGTTGTTCGGCTTGGCGCCGGAGTCGGCGGAGACCAGCTTCGCCGTCTTGCCCAGCAGGCCCTTGGTGACCTTGGGCGCGATTTTCTTGATCAGCTCATTCCCCTCGTTAAGGTGCTCGACCGCAAGCTCCCAGCCCTTGAGCTCATCCTCGCCCGACTGGGCGTAAGCACCGGTCAGCGGCATGGCGGCGCCGATGGTCACGGTTGACCCCTCAGCGCCTGCCGGCCACGTTCCGATCGGCGGATGATTTTCGG
>JASHXX010000461.1 GCA_030043335.1 Xanthobacteraceae bacterium | reverse complement strand
CCGCAACGCGCGATGGCTTCGACCCCAGCTCGCAGCGGACGCTGTCACTGCGGTTTTTCGCGCGACTTCAAGTCGGCACCGGCCGGCGCTCGAGGCATTGACGCTTGCGCGGCAACCGCGGCGAACGCCGCGCCGGCGTTAGCTGCGCTCGACAAAATCGCGAACGCCCTGGAGCGTTTCCGGGTCGGACCAGATTTCGGCAACGCGTTTGTCGATCTCGGCGCCGCTTCGCTCCATGCGCTCGGCGACC
Organism: Xanthobacteraceae bacterium; assembly: GCA_030043335.1. Taxonomy (GTDB): domain Bacteria; phylum Pseudomonadota; class Alphaproteobacteria; order Rhizobiales; family Xanthobacteraceae; genus BOG-931. Next base: position 5,131 of record JASHXX010000461.1, on the reverse strand, counting down.
GGCAATCGCATCTGGCCCTTGGTGTGGGCGAAAGCGAGCGAGGGCAGCAACGCCAGTTTTTCCGCGGCGGCGATGGCGTGCTGCATCAGGGCGTCAGCCTCGACCACCTCGTCGACCAGACCGCGCTCCAGCGCGGCGGCGGAATCGTAGGTCGCGCCGCTCAGCGTAACCTCGGAAAAATGCCGCGACGGGACGGCAAAGCGGATGACCTCCAACGCCAGCGCCGGAAACGGCACGCCGACGAGGAGCTCGATGACGCCGATGCGCCCTCGCCCGCGCGCCATGATCCGCCGGTCGGCGCAGCAGGCAAGGACGCAGCCACCGGCGATCGTATAGCCGTTGATCGCGGCCACCACCGGCTTCGGATGGAAGAACACCGCCTCGCTCAGCCGGTGCAGTGCCGGAATGAACCGGCGCACATAGTCGATGCCGTCTGCGGTTACTCGTTTCAGATCGACGCCGGCGCAGAAGATCCGGCTCTGGCCGGTGATCACCACGGCGCGCGCGTCCGCCGTGCGCAATTCGTCGAAACACTTCGCCAGCGCCTCGCAAAGCTCGATGTCGAGCGTGTTGCCCCTGCCGTGCTTAATAGCGACGACCGCAACGCCGTTTTGTAGTTTCAGATCGAACATGACCGCCTCTTGATCCCCTGCGATCGTCCCATCCGTTAATTTTGCGCGAGTAGCAGCGCACAATAACGCGCAAGTTGTCCCCGAGCGAGCGCTGGCCGTTGAATTGGTTATTTTGCCCGGATTTGGTCTGACGGATGGTTAAGACGGCCGATTTTTCGACCGGCGCCCGCGGAATGACGACGCTCACCCCTTCGTCTTCAGCGAACTAAACAGCTCGTACGCCTCTTTGGGCTTGAGGTTCTTGTGTACGACGGCGTTGATCGCCGCGATCATCGCCTGCGGCGCGGCCGACTGAAAAATGTTGCGCCCCATGTCGACGCCGGCGGCGCCCTGCTGCACGGCGTTGTACGCCATGGTCAGCGCATCGAGCTCGGCAAGCTTTTTTCCGCCCGCCATGACGATCGGCACCGGACACGATGCGGTCACGGTGTCGAAGCCGTCCTCGACGTAATAGGTCTTCACATATTGCGCGCCGAGCTCGGCGATGATGCGGCAGGCGAGGCGGAAATATTTGGCATCACGCACCATGTTCTTGCCGACGGCGGTGATGCCCATGACCGGAATGCCGACGCGCAGGCCGGCATCGACCAGCTTGGTCATGTTGTGGACCGAGCGGGTCTCGAAGTCGCCGCCGATGAACACCTGGATGCCGACGCCGGCGGCGTTCAACCGCACCGCATCGTCCATGTCCATCGCGATCTCTTCGTCCGACAATTCCTCGCGCAGAATGCTGGGGCCGCCGCTCGCGCGCAGCACCATCGGCTTGCCGGTGTCCGCCGGAATGAGCGAGCGCAAGATGCCCCGGGTGCAGAACAACGCGTCGCAGGACTGCAGCAGCGGCACGATGGAAAGGTCGATGCGCTCGAGCCCGGTGGTCGGGCCTTGGAAATAGCCGTGGTCAACCGCCAGCATCACGGTGCGGCCTGAGGCCGGCGCGAACACGCGGGCGAGGCGATTCTTCATCCCCCAATCGAGCTGATGGGAGCCCTTGAGGTAGAAACCCGGGGTCTGCTGCGGCCGGTCGGCGGCGTAGCGTTCTCCTTCCTTGTCGACTTCCGGCATGGGCTCGTTCCTGTGCTGCAAGGACCTCTGTCGGCGATGGGGGCAAGACCTATGCGCCATCGATCTTACGGCAGCAAGGCAGCCTTGGCGCTTGCAGAAGACCGCAAGAGGCCCTTAGAGGGCCCTTGGCATTGTTCCTGTTTTGTTCTAGGATTTGGCCCCAGGAACGTACCGGGAATATCCACACGGCCACACACAGTATGACCCAATCCGCCGCCCTTTCCATGGTGAGAAACCGCGCCGCTGTCGCGCAGGAATTGCGCCGGCTGCTGCCCAAAATGGAAGGGTTTTTGGCCACGCAAACCCTCCCCTTTGGCCTTTCCGCCATCGATTGCTGCCTGCCGCAAGGCGGCCTTGCCTGTGGGGCCTTGCATGAGGTCGTGCCCGAACCAGGCAGTGCTGCGCTTGCTTTCGGTTTCATCGTGGCGCTGCTGGCCCGCCTGCCCCGCACGCATCCGCTCTTCCTCGTCACGCCGGCCTACGGGTTCCGCGAATATGGCCGCCCGCATGGTCACGGCTGCCAGGCTCTCGGCCTCGAGCCGAGCCGGCTGATCCTGGTCGAGACCGCGCATCGCAACGAAACCCTGTGGGCCCTGGAAGAAGCGTTGCGTTCGGTCGCGCCGGTTGCCGTCGCCGGCGTGATCGACAAGCTCGATCTGAAATTGAGTCAAAGGCTGCATCTCGCCGCCATGGAAGCCGGCCTGTCGCTGTTGCTGCTGCGGCAGGCCCAGTTCCTGGAATCGAGCGCGGCGGCGACGCGTTGGCGCGTCGGTCCGGCGCCGGCCGCGCACGACCGCTTCGGCCTGTTCGCGCGCGCGCGCTGGCATCTGCGGCTTGAGCGCTGCCGCAACGGACGGACCGGCGAATGGATAGTGGAGTATGATCATGTCGCGCATCGTTTCTGTCTGGCTGCCGCGCTGGCCGATCCTGCGTATGCTCGCCGCGCAGGCGGTGAAGTCCTCCGATCAGCCTGTTGATCCTGAACAGCCGTTCGTACTCGTCATTGCCGCCAGCGGCGGGCCGCGCATCGCCGCTTTGAACGAGACGGCCGAGGCGGCGGGACTGGCGGTCGGCGAATCCTTGGCCGACGCGCGGGCGAAGGCAGGTTTTTTGCAGGTGCGCCCAATCGATGCCGCCGCCGATGACGCCGCGCTGCGTCGCCTGACGCTGTGGGCGACGCGCTATACGCCGACCGCCTCGCCATGGGGCGAGGACAACGGCGCCGACGGTTTTTTCCTCGACGTCGAAGGCGCCGCCCATCTGTTCGGCGGCGAGGAACGGCTCATCGCCGATCTGCATTCGCGGCTGCAACGTTTCGATCTGCTGGCACGGCTTGCCGTCGCCGCTACGCCGGGCACTGCCTGGGCGCTGTCGCACTTTCATCCGGCGTCCCTGATGGTACTGCCCTCGGGGCGGGAGGCCGAAGCGCTGACGGATCTTCCTGTCGAAGCCTTGCGGCTTTCGCCGGAAACCGCAACGACGCTGCGCCGGTTTGGCTGCAAAACCGTCGGCGCGCTCCTCGACAAGCCGCGGGCGCCCTTTGCCGCGCGTTTCCCGGCCGAGCTCCTCGGACGTCTCGACCAGGCGCTCGGCCGCATCGATGAGCCGCTCGTCCCGATCGTGGCGCCGCCGGTCTATCACTGCCTGCGCTATCTGCTCGAGCCGATTTTCACGCAGGAGGCGATCGTTGCGCTGGCCAGGCGCCTGATGCAGACCCTCGTGCATGTGCTCATGCGCGACGATGTCGGAGCGCGCGCGTTGCGGCTTTCGCTTTATCGCGTCGATGGCGCGGTCGAGACGGTCGATATCGGCCTGACGCTGCCGACGCGCAACGTCGCGCATCTGACGCGGCTCATCGATCTCAAGCTCGAGGCGCTTGCGGCGGCGCAGGATGCCGGCTTCGGCTTCGAGGCGCTCGGTCTTGCCATCACCCGCGCCGAGCCTTTGCCGGCGCGCCAGACCGAATTCACCTCGCTCGCCGGGGACGGCAATCGAACCGAGCGGTGCGCGTCCTTGATCGACAAATTGCGCCAGCGTCTCGGCCCGGCGAGCGTGCGGCGCTTCCGGCCGGTGGCCAGTCATATCCCCGAGCGCGCCGAAGTGCTGACGCCGGTCGCCGACGAGCAGCCGGCATCATCATGGCCGGCGCCGGAACAAACCCGGCCGCTGCTGCTGTTGCCCCAGGCGGAGCCCACCGAGGTGATGGCGCTCGTCCCCGAGGGACCGCCCCGACGTTTTTGCTGGCGCGGCGTGACCTACGAGGTCGCCGACGCGCAGGGCCCGGAACGCATCGCCGGCGAGTGGTGGCGTCAGCGCCGGTCCGAGCCGACGCGCGATTATTACTTCGTCGAGGACACCGACGGCCAGCGCTTCTGGCTTTTTCGCGAAGGGCTGTACGGACGCGAAACCGCGTCCGCGCGCTGGTTCGTGCATGGACTGTTTGCGTGAGTTGGTGCGAGCAAGCCGATGCGCGGTTATGCCGAACTTGCGGTCACCACCAATTTCTCGTTCCTGCGGGGCGTCTCGCATCCGCAGGAGCTGGTCGCGACCGCCGAAGAGCTCGGTCTTGCCGCCATCGGCATTGCCGACCGCAACTCGTTTGCCGGCGTGGTGCGCGCCTATGACGAAGCCAAAAACCGGAGCATCAAGCTTGTCGTCGGCACTCGCCTCGTCACCATCGACGGTTTCGAGACCATCACCTATCCGACGGATCGCCCGGCTTATGGCCGGCTCTGCCAGCTTCTGACCCGAGGCAACCTTAAGGCCAAGAAGGGCGAATGCCATCTGACCTTCGAGGAAATTCTGGCCGCGAGCGCCGGCCAGATCTTCATCGCGCTGCCGCCGCCGACTGCGTCTCTTTCATCCTCTCCCGCTTCGCCAGGGCGAGCGAATTTCGTCGACCGCCTCGCCGCCTTGGCGGACACGGCGCCGGGCCACACCTTCCTCGCCGGCGTGCATTATCATCGCGGCGACGAACCGCGCCGGCTCAAGCTTCTCGCCGAGTTCGGCGCGCGGCTGAACGCGCCGCTCGTCGCCGTCAACGATGTCTCCTATCACGCGCCGGAGCGCCGGCCGCTCCTCGACGTCGTCACCTGCATCCGCGAGAAATGCACCATCGCCGAGGCGGGCTACCGGCTCGCCGTCAATGCCGAACGGCATCTGAAAACCCCGGCGGAGATGGCGCGATTGTTCGCCCGATTTCCCGAAGCCATCGCCCGCACCGTCGACATCGCCAAGGCCTGCAGCTTCTCGCTCGGCGAGTTGAAATACGAATATCCCGATGAGCCGGTGCCGCCAGGCAAGACGGCGCAGCAGCATCTCGAAGACCTCGCCTGGGCCGGTGCCGCGGAACGCTATCCAAAGGATCGATTCCCCGGCGGCGTTCCGCCTGAAGTTGCGCAGCGGCTGCACGAGGAGCTGGCCCTGATCGCGAAGCT
>JASHXX010000460.1 GCA_030043335.1 Xanthobacteraceae bacterium | reverse complement strand
CAGCACGAGGTTCTCCACTTCGCGCGCCGTCGCTTCATCCAGCGCCGAGGTCGGCTCGTCCAGCAGCAGTGCGTCCGGGGCGTTTGCCAGCGTTCGCGCCACCGATACCCGTTGCGCCTCGCCGCCCGATAAATTGCTCACGTCGCGATTTTGATAACCCGGCAAGCCGACGCGTTCGAGCAACGCGGCAATCTGGTCGGCGGTCGGCGTTTCGCCGCGTTGCCGTGGTCCGAAGGTGATATTGGCGGCGACCGTCCCGGCGAACAGATAAGCCATCTGCATCACCATGCCGACGCGCTGGCGCAACTGACGCGGCGGGATTGTCCGATAGTCCTGACCGTCAAGCAGCACCGTACCGCCGGTCGGCTCATCCAAGCGATCGAGCAAGCGCAGGAACGAGGACTTGCCTGCTCCGCTTGGGCCGACGACGGCGAGGACTTCTCCCGTTTCCACCTGAACGGTGATGTCGTCGACCAACAGCTTGCCATCGACGGCGCGGGACAGATGCCTAGTTGCGAGCGTCGGCGTCCGCTCAGGCCGCACCGCTACGTCCTCAGCCGCTCGCATTCTTTCTAGCCATGCTCCGTGTTCGCGATCGGAATCCTCTGGTCATCAAACAGGCGAATGCATTGCGTCGTGGGCCGTTGTGCCAACGGCCATCGCAGCACGGTACCAAAATGAATCACGAAAGTCGCGCGAGTTCGGTTCGGTGCCGCTTTCGGACATGGAAATTCGGACGCGAACCAGCCACGGCAGCTCAAAGGGGTGGCGGCTTTGGCCGCTCCGGTTTCGGGCCGAATGCGCGGGCGGTATCGCGCTGCGGGCGGTTTACTTTGGATAAAGCCAGTTGGCGCGCATACTCTTTGTCGCCGAGTTCCTTGTATTGCGGACTGGTCAGCGACGCCAAAAAAGCGACGAGGTCGTCGATTTCTGGCTCGGTCAGCGCCAGCGGCTGGATGTCCTCATCGAGCCATGGGTCGGCAAGGCCGTCACCCTTGTTGTAGTGATCGACCACGTCCCACAGTGTTTCTTGTGACCCGTCATGGAAGTAGGGCGCCGTCACCAGCACATTGCGCAGATCCGGCGTCTTGAACGAGGCGATGTCGTTGTCCTTCTTGGTGAGGAGGAAGCGTCCGAGCACGGACGTCTCGCTGGTGATGGCCGCGAGGTCGATATCCGGCAATTGGCCATGCGCCAGTTCGCGTTTCGCCTTGATGGCTAACGGCACCACCTGATGCCGAATGATGCCGATACCGATGTTGTGAAAATCGTTGTCGGTGAAAACCGTCACATCGCGCTGATTGTCGGTCAAGGCGTGGCACAAGTTGCAGCGGGCCTTGGTGTTGAAGGATACCCAGCCGCGTTTGGCTGCATCGCTGATCGCATTCTGCTCGCCGACGACAAAATGGTCGAACGGGGTATCGAAGGAGACCAGCGTCCGCTCGTAGGTGGCGACGGCGGTCAGCAAATCCCGCGCGTTGACGCCACGGCCGAATGCGGAAGTGAATTGCTGCTGGTAGTCGGCGTCGCCGGCTATGCGGGCGACGGCATCGGCGATTGAGGCCGAGCCCATCTCGAACGGATTCGTGATCGGCAGCGCCGCTTGCTCCTCCAGCGTGTTGACCCGGCCGTCCCAGAACTGCGTCTTGTTATAAAGAGCGTTCAGGATGGTCGGCGCATTACGTTGCCCGGCGCGTCCGCCGATGCCGATCGAGACCGGCTGGCCGTCGGTAAAGGCGCGCGCCGGATCGTGGCAGGTCGCGCAGGAAACGGTGCCGTCGCCCGACAGCCGGCTGTCGAAAAAGAGCCTCTCTCCGAGCGACGCCACCGCAGCGGTGAGCGGACTCCCGGGTGGAATGACGGCCTTTGTTAATTCGGCCGGGAATCCGGCCTGATCTTGCGAGGGAGGCCGCGCCAGCGGTCCGGCCTTCGGCAGGGGCGGCGCCTGTCCAGGTGCCAAGGCGGGCGGTGAGCCGAAGGCTGCTTCTTCACTTGAGTCTGGCGCGGCAAGGCCTTGGCGGCAAACGCAAGCGCAGAGAATTGCGATGACGGTGGCCAAGGTCCGAATTGATCCAACTCTGTACATGGCGCGGCAAGTCCGCCTGCACGGTTATCTCGTCACAAGGGTCGGTTTGTTGCCCATTTTTAGCATAAATCAAAACGATCTGATACGCTCCCGATTTCGATTGCGGCCGCGGATCCGAAAGCGCTGCAATCCTCACCGTCACTCTTCAGCACTGCACAAAACAGCTTCGACGTGGCGTTGAGATAGCGCCCGGACCTGGAGTTTCGTCATCAGCGAACCGTCAGCATCAGAGAGATGCCACGATCTCGATTGTCGCTGCGACGCAGCCAAGTCCCATCACGAGGGCGAAGGGTCGAGAAACACGTACAGTGCCGCAATCTTGTCGTCGCGGACGATGATCACATCGAGGCCGGTGTAATCCGGCTTTTCGCCACGCGGCCCCGACCCCCATGCCAAGCGACCGGCATTATGCAGCGCCTGCGGCGCACCCTGAGGCGTGTACGTGAAATGAGGGTGCATTGCGCGCAGATCGCCTGCGAATTTGTCCAGCGCGTCATGACCGACGAAAACGCCGGGCGGCGCATCCAGGACGCAGTCGTCGGTATAGAGTTCTTCGATCGCCGCGCGACGGCGGGCGGCGTCTCCCTCGCCGAAAACCTCCTGAAGGTTTCGGTGCAACAGTTCCTGAATCCTGTCAGACATGGTGTGTCTCAGTATCTCATTGCGCTCTTTGAGCCATGGACGTCGCTCTCACAGGAACTTCGCTCTCACAGGGAAAGCGCCAAGGGTGCACAGGATGCACATGATGCGCCCAAAGCATATACTGCAAGCATCTGATCCGACGCGTCCGCCGTAAGCGTCAAGTCTGTGATTGCCCGCCGTATCGCATCGTCCAGATCGGGACCCGACCGGCCTCGTACTCATTTCCGACCCACGGCGTGCCGCAGATGTGCAGATAGGCGTAAGGCGTACCATCGAACATCACCCAGGCGCCCGCGTCCCTCACGGTGTTGGGTAGGCCGCAACGTTTGGCATCGTAAGGCCAAATGATCATCCAGTGGGGACCAATCGGGATAGCCGGACTTGTTCTATCGAACGGATCGGTGTTGCTGTGCTGCGTAGCACCACACAGCATGTAGATCAGACCCGGGGCCGTATTCGTGGGCTTGGGCTTCTTGGCCCGGATGTCCATCATCCATTGCAGGCCCATCGGATCGGCGCACATAGGAACATTGCCGATCTCATTCTCATCTCCGGGAAAGCAGACCCAATCATTGGTGCCCTGATGCAGGATAATGAGACTGCCGTCGGCACCCATTTCCGCGACTGTGGCATCTTTGGTGATGTCGCGCGGGCCGGACAACATCGCCCTTGCGATCTTAGCCGCGAGGACCCGTTCCTGCTTTGACGCGGGAACCTCGTTTCCGGGCGGCTGCAATGTGATCGCACTGTTGCTGTAGGCGCCGGAAGCTCCCGCCGGCTCGGGCGAACTAGGCGTGGAAGTCAGCGCCGAAGCAGCGGCCAAGGTACTGCCGGCGAACAGCATATTGCGGCGGTTTAGCTTGCCATCTTCCGAGACCGCTTCGTCGCGGGTGTCTTTGCTGGACATCTTTCACTCCTTGTTTTGACGACGCATTCATAACATGGACTCGCTCGTTTATCGGCCGGGGTAGCTTGATGACATCACTCGGCTCGGGCTGGGAAACGATTGCCGAACATCGGGAGACCGCTAAGTTAGGACGTCACAGTGACGCTCTGGTGCGCAGCGCTTCGTGCGCCACGGCGCTCACTTGCGGCGCGCCCAGCTTGCGGGCCGCGCGATGGCCTTCCAGCGTTGCCTCATAGACTGTGCGCGGCGCAACCGCGCAACCGATGACTTCGACGCTGCGACCGCGCTCGCGGAGCAAATGATACATCGCGTTCTCCGAGCTGCGCGACGTTGCCATCACGATTACGTCCGCGGTGACGGGACGCGTGCGCGACGGCTGGTAGATGTTGACGATTTCGACCTCGGTTCGATTGATGCGCTTCACGGCATGGTCGGCGATCATTTCGACGTCAGCCTCGTATAGATAGGTCAGTATCCAGTGGAGATAGACTTCCGCCGCCGTCTCCCACCCGATCATCGGCCATTTGGTCAGGAGTTTGACCCGCAGGCCCAGCTTGGCGAGCTTGACCGCCGTCAGCGGAGCGGCGACATCGGCCATCTCGTCGACCACCAACACGTCGCCTGAGACTTTCACCCGGTCGAGCGCCACCTCGTCCCAAGTCACGCAGTGGCCGGTTTCCCAACCTGGCAAAGGCTTGCCGGTCTGCCCCTGAAAGCCATCGCGGCGATAGCGTGCCCCGGATGCAACCACAATATGATCCGGGCGCTCGTCGGCGAGCACAGCGTCAATGTTCTCGGCGGTTACCGGGCTTGCCGTCTTGATGGTCGCGCCATTGCCTGTGGCTTGTTCCGCAAGCCATGTCGCGATCGTTCCGTATTGCTGGCGATTGGGCAGCGCGCCGTAGGCGCGTACATGCCCGCCGACCCGATCCTCGCGCTCGTATACGACGACCGTGTTGCCGCGCGCTGCGGCCACACGCGCATATTCGAGGCCGGCGGGGCCGGCGCCAATGACCAGCACCCGCTTGGGCGAGGATACTTTGCGCATCGAGCTCGCGCCCCACGCCGCTTCCCGTCCCACCACCGGATTGTACGCGCACTGGACGCGACTGCCGCGGATCACCGCGCGCCAGCAATAATTCGCCGCAACGCAGCGGCGAATATCATTCGGGCGTCCCTCTTTCACCTTGGTCATCCATTGCTCGTCGGCGATCATCTGCCGGGCCAGGAGAATGGCGTCGGCGTCGCCGGAGCCGACAAGCTCGTCGGCAACTGCCGGATGGCTGACCCGGCCGACGAGGAACACCGGCTTTTTCGCCACGGTCTTGATGGCGCGGGTGTACTCGCGTTCCCAACCCTCATCGAACGTCATCGGTGTGTGAATCCAGGAGTGGTGAACACCCGCGGATACGCTCACATAGTCGATGTCGACATCGCGTTCGAAATCAGCGTGGATGCGTTTGATATCGTCGATCTCGAGATCGCCATCCCAGAACGAGGTCGAGTTGATGCGGTAGCCGAGAAACGGCCTATCGCCGATGCGCTTGCGGATACGTCGCATCGCTTCGATCGAGAAGCGCAGGCGCTTTTCATACGACCCGCCCCAGCGGTCGGTGCGCTTGTTATAGAACGGCGAGAGGAACTGCCACGGCAGATAACCGTGGGCGATGTGAAACTCGATGCCGTCGAGGCCGGCGGAGATCGCGCGTTTGGCGGCGTCGTCGTAGCATTGAAGGATATATTCGATCTCATGCTCCTCGAGCTCCTTGGGCGTCGGACCGCCGGGAATTTCGCCGGCAGGGACTTGGCTTGGAGCAAGCATGTAGGGGTTATATTCGTCCGGATCGCGTGCCGGGTCGGTTTTCAAGAACGGCGTCGGTGAGCGCAGGCCGATATGAAGGAGCTGCACGGCAAGCGCGCAGCCGTGGCGCCGGACCGCACGCGCGACATTGGCCAATCCCTCGAGCTGTGCATCGTTCCAAAGGCCTGGGAAGCCAAGCGGCGTATAGATCGTATCCTTGTTGATCAGGTGCCCGCCGAGAATAATCATTCCCAGACCGGTCTTGGCGCGTTCCTCGTAGTAGGCGACCGCCTGTTCCGTGAAAATGCCCTCGTGCGGGCTCCTGACCCAGGTCGGGCATACCGGCGCGAAGACGACACGATTTGGCAGCGTCGTGTGCCGGATCCGCAATGGCGCGAGCAGATGGCGATAGGAGTCAGAGTCCATAACAGCCGTTCCCCTCTTTGTCCTACGCAATCAGAAGGAAATTCAGCGAGATGTCTATACCGAACAGGCAAGGAGCGCTGGGTGGTCGTGACCTAACTCTTTGTCGTGCTGCGGCAACCTTGGCGGCAACGAAATGCGGGCGTGCACTTCGGTCCGCGGAAAGATTTTCTCATGTCTTGTTCCTCACGCGAAGAAGACAGACAATCGCCATTTATCTTCTTGTCGGATCGTTGCCTGGGATCTCATTTACCGGGGCATGCGGGGCGCCTGCCGAAGTATCGAGAGACGTGCCCGAATGACCGAACGGTTCGACATCATCATCCGACGCGCTCGCCTGCGTGCTGACCCCACCCGGCTAACCGAAATTGGCATCAAGGACGGTCACATTGTCACTGTTGCCGAGCACATCGGCAGCGAGGCGGTTGCAGACATCGACGCCAGAGGCAATCTGGTGACGGAAGCTTTCGTCAATCCCCATTTGCATCTGTGCAAGGTGTGGACCTTGCCGATGATGGAGGAAGGCGCCCTCAAGGCGTATCAGAGCGAAAATATGCGGGCGGCGCTGACCGCGATCGACCTAGCGGCCGCTATCAAAGAAAAATACGCAGAAACCTGGATTGTCGAAAACGCGCGTCGCGCCGTGGCGTTCGCGGTACTCTATGGCTGTCTGCACATCCGGGCATTCGCGGATGTCGATACCAAGGCGCGCCTGGAGGGCGTCAAGGCACTCATTCGTATTCGCGAAGAGTTTCGCGGGATCGTCGACATTCAGGTCGTGGCGTTCGCGCAGGACGGCATTATCCGCGAGCCAGGCGCGGCGGACTTGCTGCGACAGGCCATGCAGCTCGGTGCTGACGTCGTCGGCGGAATCCCGTGGATCGAGGCAACCAACGCGGACGCCGCAGCACACGTGCGGACATGCTTCGAACTCGCGCGGGACTTCGGTAAAGATGTTTCAATGCTGCTCGACGATGCCGGTGATCCGAAGCTTCGTACTTTGGAAATAATGGCCGCCGAAGCGGTGAAGCGGGGCTGGCAGGGACGCGCGCTTGCGCACCATTGTCGCGCCATGAGCCTCTATCCGAGAGACTACTTCAAGCGACTTGTCGGACTACTGCGAACGGCGGGTGTTGCCGTGGTCACCGACCCACACACTGGCCCGCTGCATGCCCGGGTCAAGGAATTGCTAGCCGCCGATGTTCGAGTCTGCCTCGGTCAGGATGACATTTCAGACGCCTACTACGCGTACGGGCGCAACAACATGCTGGAGGTTGCCTTTCTCGCATCCCATTTGCTTTGGATGATGACCCGGAATGATGTCAGCAAACTCTACGACATGATTACCCTGGATGCTGCGGCAGCAATCAACCTTCAGCGCTACGGACTAAGCCCCGGATGTTGCGCAAATCTCATCGTGCTTAACCACAGCGACATAGTAGAGGCATTTCGTTTTCATGATGGGCCGTCGCACGTAATCGGTAACGGACAGATCGTTGATCTTCGAAGCATCGGCGAGATGGCATCAACGAAAACGAGCGATTGGTAGTCGCGGCAGGCCTGCGCCAACGGAACGGAGATTGGTCAGCGGGGTGGGAAGGGCTGGAATGCCCTCGATTTCACCGCCACTCAGGCGAGGTCGCGAAGCCTCGCCACCAATCGCTCGACATCGCCTGATGTGTGATAGAGGCCCAAACCCAGCCGGAGGCGGGTGCCGCGCACGTCGGTTACGATCCGCGCCGCGTGCAGACGCCGATACCATTGCCCGGCTTCTGGGTGCTCGAAGGTGAGGAAATTGCCGCGGGCCGGCTCGCTTAGAGGCACCACCAGACGCTCGGCCGCGAACGGACCTATCGAATATTCGGCCATTGCCGCCATGAATTGCGCCTGCAATGCGACGGCATGTGCGTGTATCAACGCGGCATCGATCGATTCGGCGGCGAGCCATTCAAGCACTGCGCGCATCCGGTACAGACCGGTTGGGTCAAAGGTCGCGCCGGCGAAACGCCATCCATCGGGCGGATAGGGCACGCCCTGGCCGACAGTGGAAAGAGTGCCGAAGCTTGCAAACCACCCGGTATTGCGGGGCCGCGGAGCGATACCTGGCGGGCAATGCATAAAGCAGGCGCCTTCACCCGCCATGGCATATTTGTAGCCGCCGGCTATGTAGAAGGCGCGGTCCGCGATGGCAGCGAGCTCGGTAGGACGTGCGAGAAAGCCGTGATATCCGTCGATGACGACGAGACGACCGGGTGCCGCGAGGCTCGCGACCAGTCCCGACAGATCAGCCAGCGCAAAGCCTGAACTGAACATCACCTGGCTCACATAGACCAGGTCCGGAGCCAACTCGCGCGCCGCCCCTGCCAGCCTCTCAGCAAACGTCGCAAATGGCTCGGTGGGCACCACGCTCAGCGCGATTAGCCCGTCTTCCGCAAGCCGCTCGCTCTGGCGGCGAAAGGAGTGGAATTCGCCGTCCGTTGTCAGGACGCGCGCAGGGCGCTCTGTTGGGCAGCATGAGAACAGACGATTGACGAACTCGTGCGTATTCGGCGCCGGCACCAGCGTCGTGGCGTCGGCAAGCCCAAGGTGCCGCGCGATTCCGGCGCTGACTTCGCGCCAGACCCTTTCAAGTACGTTGCCCCACTTGTCGTCGGCCAAGCGCGCGGCGTCGTCCCAGGCCTTGATGTGGGCCTCCCGCGCCACGTCGGGCCAGAAGTGATGACTGTGGGCGGCAAAATGCAATCGCTCCGAATCGGCGTTGCGGAAGCGCGCAAAGGCGGCAGAGAGATCGAGCGGAACCCGGCGGGTCGGCACCATCATCGCATCATTCACAGGGTGACGTTTCGAGCCTATAGCATGCCAAGCGATTCAAGCCCGACGATCGACCCCGTTTTGGGAGACGCGCGGAGGCCAAAAAATGGATACCGACAAGACTACTAAGAGTCGGGTCGAGGCAGGCATGCACATCGATCTCGCCGGGCGGCGCACCTACGGTGATTACCTCAAGCTGGACCTTCTGCTCGCCGCCCAGCAACCAGTCTCGCAGCAGCACGACGAGGTCGCCTTCATCATCATCCACCACGTTCAGGAACTCTGGCTCAAGCTCGTCGCGCACGAGATCGAGGCGGCGATGGCCTCTATTCGCGTCGATCATCTGCCTCCCGCTTTCAAGTCGCTCGCCCGCGTGACCCGCATCCAGGAGCAGCTCATCGCTGCGTGGGATGTGATGTCAACGATGACGCCGGCGGACTATCTCGCCTTCCGTAGTGCTCTTGGGCCGGCTTCGGGCTTCCAATCGTTCCAGTACCGCATGGTCGAGTTCCGGCTGGGGGCTAAGGACCCCGAGATGCTGCTGCCGCATCGTCACGATCCCATCGTCCATGCCAAGCTCACGGCAGCGCTTAGCGAGCCGAGCCTATACGATGAAGCGTTGCGCCTCCTGGCCCGCCGCGGCCATCCGTTGCCAAAGGAAGTGCTCGATCGGGATTTTTCTCAGCCTTACCATTCGAACCCACGGGTGCGCGATATTTGGCTTTCGATCTATCGCAAAGCGCAGGAGCACTTCGAACTGTATGAACTCGCCGAGGAGTTGGTCGATGTCGAAGATTGGTTCCAACAATGGCGTTTCCGTCATATGAAGACAGTAGAACGCATCATCGGCAGCAAGCCAGGTACTGGCGGTTCCTCGGGTGTCGGATACTTGAAGACCGCGCTTGACCGATCGTTTTTTCCGGAACTCTGGGAAGTACGGACGCACCTGTGATAATCCGGCAAAAAAAGGGAAACCCGAGCTTTTACTTCTGCGGCAGTTGTTGCCTGTTCGTGTTCGATTATTCCCTGATCCGCAGCTAGGTATCGCCATACGAAAGCCACGAGCTACAGGGTAAAAAGCCACCTGGTACGGGTAATAGGATGGGAAAAGATTTCACGGTCGGGGGTAACGGTTGATGCGCGCCACACCGGTCCGTGCGCTGGTGCTGGCGGCGGCTGCTTTCGCTGGCGCTTTGACGCCGGTCCGATGCTTTGGCGAAGGCGGCAATCCGTTGCCAGCCAAAGCAACGAAGGAGCTGTCGCCCGAGCTGCTCTCGCTGTTCCAACAAAAGCACATGGCGAAAAATTCACCGATCCTTGTGCGCATTTTTAAGGAAGAATCGGAACTCGAAGTCTGGAAGCAGGATACCACCGGCCATTTCCAGATCCTCAAGATCTATCCGATCTGTAGGTGGTCCGGCGATCTGGGGCCGAAGTTGCATCTGGGCGACCGTCAGACTCCAGAGGGATTTTATAAAATTACGCCCGAGTTGATGAATCCGAATTCCAACTACTATCTTGCGATCAACACCGGCTTTCCCAACAGCTTCGACAAGGCGAACGACCGGGACGGCAACTTTCTCATGATCCACGGCGACTGCTCATCGAGCGGCTGCTATGCCATGACCGACGAGCAGATGGACGAGATCTATTCGCTGGCGCGCGAGTCACTCATCGGCAGCCAGCATTCATTCCAGATCCAGGCCTATCCGTTCCGCATGACGCCGGCGAATCTGGCGCGGCATCGAACCAGTCCGTACATGGCCTTCTGGAAGATGCTCAAGATCGGCAACGATCACTTCGAGGCGACACATCTCGAACCCAAGGTGGATGTGTGCAATCGCCGTTATGTGTTCGACGCGGAGCAGCCCCCGAATTCCTCGCAGTCCCTTGCGTTCGATCCGACCGGTAAATGTCCTGCCTTCGTCGTCAATCCGAAAATTGTTCGGCCGGCGCTGGCGAAACAGCGCGCCGACGAGGTCGAATACGCGCAGTTGGTCAAAGACAACGTGCCGGTCGCCCCAATCTACAGCGGACTCGACGGCGGAATGAACACAGTTTTCCTCCCACGGTTCCCGGGCAAGATAATACCGCTTGCGATAGTGCTGCCACCGACTGGATCCGAATTGCCGCAACTGCCTCCCATCCCCTGGGCCGACAACGATGGCTCATTGGCGAGTAGATTCTTTGGCGCCTTGTTCGAATCAAAGCCTGCGTCACGGGCGCAAATTGCCTCGCCTGTTTCAGCAACGCGGGAGCCCGGCGTGGTTTTGGCGACAACCAAGTCGACTGCCATGCCAACCACACAGTCCGCGCCCGAGATTGAGAGCGTCGTTGTTGCGAGGTCGAAGTCCACTGAGCCGCGTGAGAGCCAATCGGCCAACAACGAGACGCCTAGGTTCGAATCGGCAGAGACCGCCGCGGTGCAGCCGAACCCTGCGCCACAACGGGAAGGCTACGCGGCCGCGCCGCCGGCGAGCGACAGCGCAAAGACCGCGCCGCCTGTGGTGCCTGCCGAGTCTTTCGTAAATCGCTGGGGCGAATTGCAATAGTCGAAATCACGCAGACTATTCTCTGTTGGATTGCGATTATTCCCTGATCTGACGCCAAGAATTTCCCTGTCTGTAGAACAGGGAAATTGCTGGTAAGCGCCGAATTGGCGGGATGATGTGCTCGATCGCTTGGCCTAGATCATGGGGACGTCGGCTTGCATCATGGCGCCGACGCCGACGCCACGTTTCGTGCCCGGCGTTTGGGGTCCGTATTTCTCCGCCATGGTTCCCGGCCTCTGGCTCAACGAGGGCGGTCAGTCGGCGGCGGGCGTGGGGATCGACCACCTGGTAAAATCGCATCCGGCCTACCCTGAAGCCGTCGCCGCCGCCAGAGCGGCGAACGTCGGGCTGCTCGAATTTCTGGAGCGCCGCGTGGTCGCGCGCTTTGACGAAGTCGGACGCGCCGCGCTGCTCGCGCGCGACATTCATGTTCTGCCAGAATTCCTCGGCAATCGGTCGCCCTACGCCGATCCCTGGGCGCGCGGGATCATTGCCGGACTCGATCTCGATTCCGATTTGGAAAGCCTGGAGCGTCTGTTCATCGCCGGCCTCTGCGGCCTTGCCTACGGGCTCGCCGATGTCGTCGACACGATGCCGCAGCACGGCATTCCTTGCCGCACCATGGTGGTCAGCGGCGGCGCGAGCCGAGGCCGGTTCGTGCGCCAGATCATGGCCGATACGACGGGGCTCACCGTCGCCTCGCCGTCAACGGCGGAGCCGGTTCTGCTCGGAGCCGCGATGCTGGGTGCGGTCGCGGCGCGAGCCTTTGCGTCGCTGACCGAGGCGATGAACGCAATGTCGCGGATCGGATCGGTCACGGGCGCGACCGGCCCGGACATGACCCGATTTCATTCCGCGAAGCGGCAGGTCTATTCGCAGATGCGGCAGCTCGACAAGGAAAGCCGCCTGACGATGCAGGCCCTCGATGCGCGCCAATCGGCTGCGGCGGACATGGAACGCGCGCGATGCTCCTGAGCTGCGGCGATGCGCTGATCGATTTCCTGCCGGCCAAATCCGCCGACGCCGTGGCGCGTTCCTGCCTGTGGTCGGCGGCTCATGCCTCAACGTCGCGATCGGAATGGCGCGGCTCGGCGCGCCGGCCGGCTTCGTCGGCGGCATTTCAACCGATCTGCTCGGCCAGATGATTTCCGACTACGCCCAATCGTCGCAGGTGGATTTGCGCTACGCAACACGGGGCCCGACCCACAAAGCTCGCGTTTGTGCGGACCATCGACGGCGAGCCGCAATATACCCTTCTATGACGAGGGAACAGCGTCTCGGCATTGGACCTATCGCGCCGGTTCGATTCCGTTCGCCGACATCGGCGCGTCCACTTCGGGTCGACCACGCTCATTGACGACCAAGTGGCGGCTGGGACCGTGCGGTTGGTCGAGGACGCGCGCGGCTCGACCACTATTTCGTTCGATCCGAACTGCCGGCCGAATCTGGTCACCGACAAGGCCGCTTACGTCGCCCGCATGAGCCAATTCGCCGAGCGCGCGCATATTGTCCGACTGTCGGAAGCCGACTTCGAGTTCCTTTATGGCGACAACGATCACGCACGGGCGGCGGAGGCACTGCTGGCCAGGGGACCCAGGCTTTTCATCGTGACATGCGGTGCGCGCGGTGCACGCGCTTGGCATCGGTTGGCGGGAGCGGTCCAGGTCGACGCCCCGCGGGTCGAGCTCGTGGATACCATTGGGGCGGGCGACAGCTTTCAGGCGGCGCTTCTTTTCGTGCTATGGACGATGAACCTTATCGAGGCTGACCTGCTCGCTCGACTGGATGCCGGCCAGCTCGGGCGCGCCTTGACCTTTGTGCGCGGCCTTCACCTGCACGCGCCAAGGTGCCGATCCGCCGCGGCTTGCGTAAATGAACGATGCCATGCGTGAGCTTGGTTGACGATACGGCGTGGGGCCGGATTCCCGGTTACGGCAAGTCGGCTCCCTGGTTTGTCGCCCACAGTTCTCCGCCTGGGGAAATGTCTGCAATCACACCGTCGGTGTGTCGGCGCGCCGGCGGCAAGCGCCCGCTTTCGCCGCGACGTTACGGCATCGCGCGGAGGCGGATTTGGTCATTAGCCGAGTCGATGAAATCTAGGGCGCTTATTTCAATACCCGGCCATTTTTCGTGGGTCGTGTCTACGCCGCAATACACGACGGACGTACCGCCCGCACAGCCCTCAAACTTTTGGCAATCACCAATCTGTGCGGAGAGATCGAGGGGTCGACACGCAGCGCATTGCGCCCAATAAGCCGCCGTGCCGCGCCCGAAATCCGGAAATTTGGCGTCGTCGCGGTTGTGAACAATCATGACGTTGGCGCCGGGCACGCAACGACCGCGGACAAGGTCCTCCTTTGTAATGCCCGCAGCGCTCGCAACGATGGCGTGCGGCCGCAGCGCGGTTGCGACCATGCCCGGAACACCCTCGGCCATCGCCCCGCCGTCGGAATGGCCGAAATAGGTGATCTTACCAACGTCGATGCAGAACCGTGCTGCTACGCTTGCCGCGACTTCAGCCTGGAGAGCTACTGCGCGCCTTGAGAGGGGCCGGTGGTCGCTATAGGCCACGATCATCCCGCGCCGCGTCGCCTCCGTCGTCAGATTGTAGAAACGTTCGGAGGCGAAGCGGTCGAATTGGGCCGGTGGATAGACAACGACTAGCGGATATGGCCGATCGCTCTGATAGTTGAGGGGAGTTCGGACCATCACGTTGAGTCCCTGGTCGGTCGAGATTTCATGCGGTTCGCCCGACTGCCCGATGCCGGGATGGGCGGCACAGTCGGCGCGAGGCTCGCCCGGCGCAATCGTGGCCATCGATACCGGCAGCGGCGAAGGCCTCCAATCAAATAAGGATGCGCCGGAAAGCGCCGCACCGCCGACCACCACCGCGATCGAAACTCTAAGCGAGCGTTGTCTGGACCGATCAATGGTCATGAACGCTCCGGTGATTGATCTCCGGTTCAGTCTGGAGCTGGCGAACGGCATTCAAGAGGTCTTCAGTGTCAGCCAATCCCGGATTCTCGTCGCTTCGCCACCGGGCTCGCACGAAGCCAAATCGATCGATCAGGAATTCAATAACCTCCGGCAGGTTTGCCGCGTCCGTGTCGTCGGCATTGAGGAAGGAGCGCCGATAGAGTGCCCAAGCGGTCGCAATTTCCGAGGCAAGATCGCCACCGTCGACCGCGCTTACGACAAATGTCTGGCCGCTCCCAATCGCGCAGCGACCCAGTTCGACGATGGCAAGAGCAAGGCGACTCTCTTCAAATGCTGCACGCCCTTGCGCCAAAGTCTTGCGCGCCGCCTCGGCAGAGCTTCCGCAGGACGAAACGATAGCTAGTAATCTCGCTTTGCCCGCGGTTGTCGCGAGAAAAGGCGCGGCGGATTGCCGGCCGACCGGCACTGGAAAATCGATGGCATGCAGCCAGGGCTGACGCGGGGCGATTTCAGGGCCGATCACGCGCGCCTGGTATCCCAGCGAGAGCGCCATGACGTAGGAAACGACGGCCCAGCGGTCCTCAATTGAAAGAGCACTCTCGGACCCCGGCATCGCGGCGCCCGGGTAGCCGCGACTGACCCACCAGAATATGTCGCCCATCGTGTGATAGGTCGTATGCGGCTGAGTAAGATCCGCAGGCGCGGGCTTCATCCCGACCGCCGCGGGTCCATCGGCATGGCCGGCCTTGCCGTGACAAATCGCGCAATTCTCGTCAAAGATGACGGAGCCTCGCGCAATGACATGGGCATCGTACGGAACGGTCGGGACAAGATACGTCGTAGGGTATGCGGGGACGCTGATTGCCGGCAAAACAATCGCGGCTGCCGTTGCAACCGTACCTGCCGCGGCCATTGCCGCCAGCATCAAACGACGACGTCGCCAGGCAATCGCGCCCAGAACAATCGCCGCAACCACTGCCGCCCCGCCGACCGCCGCGAGCCAGCCGGCGTTGAGCTGAGTCGCGATCGCGACAAACGGCGCGACGCGAAAGGGAAGCGGCCAAATAACTACGTCGTGTTCGGCTGGAATTGTTTGCGAGATAACCGCCGCCATCAGCACGACTGCTGCGGCGAAGACGAATTCAACCTCGAGGACATGAACGAGGCTGGCGCCCGACGACAAGCCAAACGCGCCCCATTGCCGCAAGCGTTGACGCAAGATCAAGGCTGGGGCCAAAACGCCGACAACGCAAAGAAGCTTCACTAGCAGACCTAACCCATAGGCGGTGCCGAACAGTCTTGGCCAACTCGCCACGGTATCGGTCGCAAGCCAGAAGCCTGTGCCGAGAATTGCGAGCATGCACGGGAAGGCAAGCTTCGAGAATCTTGCGAGTGCCTCGGCGAACCGCAGCTCGGCATCCTTACCGGCCTCCCAGCCAATGACAAGCAAAGGCGGTAAACCGCCGAACCAAAGCGCGGCCAACAGGACGTGTATGGCGTTTGCTCCGATCGTCGAGAGGCTCGCCTCTTCAGCGACTACGTGACTCGTTGCCAGTCGACTTGCGATCGATGCGATCCCAAGGAGCGCCGCGAAGAGTCGCGCCCTGCGCCACCACTGCGCGACAAGCGCAAACGTCGAAAGACCGAAAGCCGCCTCGATCGCGTGTCCGGCCCGTGTTCCGGCAATCAACGGGCCATCCGCCGTGCAAATGACGGCGAGCGGCTCATCGAGCATTGCTTGCGCGCGTAGAGCGAACAGCGGGATAAGTCCGACTGTCGCAAGAATTCCTGCGCCAACGGCGCAGCGGTCTAACCGCTGGATTGTCGGGGGTTTCGTTCCGGCCAGCGGAGCTTGGGCGAACAGGCAAAACCCGACGAAAGCCGCCTGCGCCGCGAATACTGCGCCCTGTACGATCCCGAGCATGAGCGCCATGCCACTAGCGATCCGTGAAGGTGAATTCTCCGTGGGTCCGGTGACCATCAACGGAGACTGCGATCCAGGACACCTCGCATTTGCCTTGAGGCAGAGGCGGCAAGGTGATGCGGAGCGTCTTGCGGTTCGCGTCAACGCGAGATTGGCCGAGACCCGAAATCTTGCCGCCGGCGCACTGCAATTCCGCTTTGCTTAGGGTCGGTTCGATCGCCTCGCTGAAGGAAAGAACAAGCTCGGTCGGCGCGGTAACCACCGAACCGCTGGCCGGGGTCGAAGCGAGGAGCTGGCTGTGCGCGAACGCCGGTCCAACCGACGCCAAAATTGCGAAAACGCCGACGGTCGCCTTGATGAGACTGATCACCAGTCTGCCTCTCTTCATGCGGCGCGGCCGCGCACCGGCTAAGCCTGCTCGCGCGCCAGCCTTTCCCGCCGCCAAATCCAGGCAAACACGCCGCCCGCGGCAGCGCATAGCGCTACAATCATAATTGCGATGTTGCGCCAGAAGAAATCCCTGCCAACGCTGAAAGGAAAGGTGGCGATCTGCTGCTCCTTGCCTCCAACTACAACCATCCCGACATAGTCGCCGGCTTCCGAGAACCTGATGTCGGCTTTGATGGATCCGTTCGGATATGTGCGCTTTGCGGCTACAAACACGATCCGCTTCTCGTCGACCGATGCGAAATCCGGCACCGCACCGGTCGAGTCAAGGCGCACGATTTCGAATGTCACTGGGAGATCGCGAAGCGCCGAGTCGACGAAGTCGAGCACAATGATGGCGCGGCCTACTTCCGGAATGTCCTGGCAGAATTCGGCGCGGCTGTTCTGCGGCTGATAACCGGTGAAATGCATGAACATGGCGCCAATTCTCAATTTGCAGATGTCGTTCTCCATAGACACGGCGCCGTGAGCGCCCGCGGGGACATGGGTCACAGAAATCAGCGCCAGCGCCGCCGCGCCGGCCGCGGTTGATGTCCACACACCTTGCCAGTTCTTCAGCATGTCTCAATGTCGGACGGGTCCTTGCCGCCTTTCATTGGGTAGCCGCGCTCAGCTCCGTGAAGGTTGGCACGATCGGTCCGCCGATTTCGGCAATCCTGCGCTCACCCTTGTCGTTGTAAAAAAACATCAGCCCGCCGAACTTCGAATCGACATCCGTCAGGAAGCTCACGAGCCGTTCGGTTTCCCAAACCGCGTCCGTAGCTTCGATCTGCACGTCGCGGGTTTCGCCGGGCTTCAGCGGCGAGGGGTCGCTGATTTTCAGATCGGTGCGGGCGATCAGGTCGACCGGATAGTCGCTGGCGACGTTGGCCATTTCCGACGGCAGGGAGCGAACAATAAATCGGATATTTGCCGTCGTCAGTTCGC